>CBFGQN010000100.1:0-9780 GCA_965650895.1 uncultured Ignavibacteria bacterium
CGGACCGCCGCGGCGGACACACAGAAGCCACACAGCCCATCAGTCAATCGTTTGATACAAACCACACAGCTAGATGAAATTGAAGACCGAGCCACAGTGCCTGAAGATCAGGCTGAAGGAAGGAACCACCGAGAAGGTGAGGCAGTGGTGCGAAACGTTCCGACGGCATCCGGAACTGGATGATGTCCTGAAACGGGAGAGCGTAATCGTCGAGACGTTGCTGCTGGATGAGGGAGAGGGGGGCGATTATCTGATCTTCTACCTGAAAGCCGAAAGCCTGCAACAGGCCAACGATTTCCTGACGAACGAACGCCACCCGGTCAACGACCTGTCGAACCGTTTCATGGCCGAGTGCTGGGACATGTCCGACGTGAAGGTGCTGGAGCCGGTGCTGGATCTGCACAGAATCGGGGAGCCGGCGTAGAGGGGTATGACAATCTACTCGTTGCTTCTCTACGCCCATTCATGGTGTCGCTGGCTGGTGCTGGCCACACTGCTCTATGCAATCGTTCGGTCGTGGCGCGGATGGAAATCCGGGAGGACATTCGGGGCGCCCGACAACCGTGCCCGGTATGCCGCCGTTGCTGCGGCCCATCTGCAACTTGCGCTTGGTCTTGGTCTCTACTTCATCAGTCCGATCGTCGGCTACTTCCTCAACGATTTCTCGGCGGCGGTACACCAGCGTGAGATGCGGTTCTTCGGGATGGAGCACAGCCTGATGATGTCGATCGGCGTGATCGTGCTGACGATCGGTGGGGTGAAGACGAAGCGGCGTGAGGAGGACCGGGAGAAGTTCCGGACGATGACGATCTGGTTTGCCGTGGCACTGTTCATCATCCTCACGTCGATCCCCTGGTCGTTTTCGCCGCTGACGAGCAGGCCGTTGTTTCGGTGGTGATGTCCGTTCGCTGGTAATGGTACGAGGTCGCCGGAGATAGAACACAGATGACGCAGATCGGACGGATCGGCGCAGTTTCCGATCCGTGTTCATCAGTTCCGATCCGTCGAATCCGTGTACGATTTCCCTTACAACTCCTGCCGCTCCACAACCTTCAGGTCGTTATCGACGACCTCCAGCCGGTAGAGAATCGGTTCCCCGGTCGGAATCTCCAGCTTCACAATCGACTCCGGCGAGTGCTTGTCCAGGTAGTAGCTGAGGGCGCGGAGGGAATTGCCGTGGGCCACCACCAGGACGTTCTTTCCGTCCAGCAGATCCTTTTCGATATGCTCGTGGTAGTAGGGGAGAACCCGCTTGATCGTCAGCTCCAGACTCTCGGCCTCATCTCCCGGAGGACGGACATCGAAACTGCGGCGCCAGATGTGAACCTGCTCGTCGCCGTATTTCTCGGCCGTTTCAGCCTTGTTCAGCCCCTGCAGATCGCCGTAATGCCGTTCGTTCAGCGCCTGGTCCATCGTCATGACCAGATCACTTCTGCCCGCCTCCTCCAGTGCGATCTTCGCGGTGTTGATCGCCCGCTGCAGAACCGACGTGTAGACGACGTCGATCTCCCGCTCCCGCAGTTTCTCTCCCGCACGTCGCGCCTCCTCCCGTCCCTTTTCCGAGAGGTCGATGTCCACCCATCCGGTGAAGCGGTTCTCAAGGTTCCATTGCGATTGTCCGTGGCGGAGAAGAATCAGGTCCGGCATACTGGTTTGTGGTTCAATGGTTGATAGTTGAATGGTTGAGTAGTTGAGAGAGGGGGGAGGTTATTCTTCTTCGGGTGGGGTTTCCTGGGCTTCATCGATGAATTTTATCGACGGAATGTCGTTGATGATGCCGTGGTAGAACGGGTAGTGAAAGAGAGGGGTGAGGACGTCGGTGGCCTCCTCGCGGGAGAGGGAGAACTGGATGGAGCCGGAGAGATAGCGTTCGTAGATCAACTGCAATCCTTCGGCATCTTCACTCGTGGCGATCCGGTCCGGAAACGTCAGAACCATCTGATCCCGCGCCTGCAGCAACTCGTCGATCCTCTCCTGCGGCATGTGTCCGACCCGACCCCAGGCCAGCATGTAGGGGAGGGGGGCGTCGGTCAGGTCTTCCCATTCGTCTGAAAGGTCCAGAGCCATCTGGTAGTGGGGGAGCGAGCGGATCGCCTCGTCACCGCTGAGAACCGCTCCGTCGGCCGCCTCGAACATCACCTGTAGGTCGGCCTCTTCGGCCACCTCCACGAAGTCCGGTTCGATCCCGTGCTTCTCGATCAGAAGAATTCCCGCAAGAATCGTCGAGGCGCTCCCGAGCGAGCGGACGGCGATCGAGGAGAGGGATTCTCTCCCGGCCGGAAAGGCGATCCGGATCAGTCCGGCAATGCCGTGAGTGATGATGCCGAAATCGGGGACAAGAGCGTAGTCGGCAAGTCCCAGATGCCGTCCGTAATCCAGAGCCGGGGCGATGGCCGCATCGGCTTTCCCGGCGGCAAGTTCGGCTCCGGGATTGCTCACCGTCGCAGTTTCCCACCCCTTCTTCCGCAGTTCTTCGGCAATCGGTTCGGTCAGTAATTCCGATGTGTAGACAAGTCTCATGAATCCTGTAATGAAAACGGCTTCGACCCGAATGTCGAAGCCGCGGAAATTGTTGTCGAATGCTCCGGGAAAGTTTTCCCCCATCAGCGATGATCCGGGAGAAGGCCGGAGCGTTTGCTTCTATCCTTTGTACCGGCGCAGATACTCCAGTCGCTCCTGCAACTGCGCCACCGGAACCAGCAGTTTCTCCTTGCCGAAAATCGCGTCGTCGACGTTGTCGAAGACCAGTTCGTAATCCCGCGACATCACGATCGCCTCTTCCGGGCATGCCTCCTCGCAGTAGGCGCAGAAGATGCAGCGGAGCATGTTGATCTCGAACTTTTCCGGATAGCGTTCCTTCTCCTTCGGCGTCTCGGCCGCCTGCACCTCGATGGCGATTGCCGGGCAGACCCGCGAGCAGAGACCGCAGGCGACGCATCGCTCGCCGAATTCTTCCTCGACCAGAACCGGACGACCCCGGTAACTCGCCTCCGGATGGAATTTCTCCTCCGGATACTGGCGGGTGAAGCTCGGCTTCAGCATCTGCTTGAAGGTCAGGCCCAACCCCTTTGCAATCTCCGGGAGGTAGAGCTTCTCCCAGAAGCTCATTCGTTTTGCCGTGCGTTCCGAAACAGTGTGCGTTGCCATCTCTATCCGTGCTGAATGTATGATTGGTCCTGATGAAAATTCCCGGCTACCGACGAACGTTCCCCGAGACTGATTGCACTTTCCTCTATCCTTGTCCGGATTCGCCTCTTCGCCTCTACGAGCCGAACGTGTTGATTGCCGCCAGAACAAGTGCCGTCGCCACCGTGTTCCCGAGGGCGAGGGGGAACATCACTCTCCATCCGAGATTCATCAACTGGTCGTAGCGGAAACGTGGAATCGACCAGCGGACCCAGATGAAGAAGAAGACGAAGAAGACCGTCTTCAGCGAGAGCGTGCCGAACTGCAGCAGGGCCAGAGCCACCTTGTTGATCGTCTCTGTGCCCTGGAAAAAGGCAATGTCCTGAATCCACGGTGCATTGTAGCCGCCGAAGAAAAGCGTCGCCATGATGGCCGACATCATGATGACGTTGCCGTATTCACCCAAAAAGAAAAGACCGAACTTCAGTCCCGAATACTCGGTGTGAAATCCTCCCACAAGCTCCGGCTCCGCCTCGGCAAGGTCGAACGGCGCCCGGTTCGTCTCGGCGAAGGCGGCCACCAGAAAGATGATGAACCCGAGGGGCTGAACGAAGATGTTCCACTTCGGAATCACCCCCCACCAGTATCCGCTCTGCTGCGTGACGATGTCGGAGATGTTGGTCGATCCCATGATCAGCAGAAGGCCGATCAGCGAAAGACCCATTGCCAGTTCGTAGCTGATCATCTGTGCCGATGCCCGGAGACCTCCCATCAGGGAGTACTTGCTGTTTGATGACCATCCGGCCAGTGCGATTCCGTAGACGCCGACCGAGCCGAGCGCCAGCAGAAGGAGAAGCCCGACGTTCAGATCCGGCGCAATCATACCGTTGATGACCGTGCCGTCGATCGAGATCGGTGCAAAGAACGGCACCAGTGCCCAGACGGCGATGGCGATCGTGATCGTGATCAGCGGCGCCAGCCGGTGGAAGAACTTGTCGGCCTTCTCCGGCACGATGTCTTCCTTCAGCACCAGCTTCAGCACGTCGGCAAACGATTGCAGCGATCCCCGCCAGCCGACGCGGTTCGGTCCGACCCGATCCTGAATCCACGCCGAAACCTTCCGCTCAAGCAGAACGACGTAGGCGGCTCCGATCAGAAAGATGTGCAGGACGACAAGAACCTTGACGACCAGGATAATCCAGTACCAGAGAGTTTCGGACATGGTGCAGATTGAATGAAAAATTCAGAACTCGAAAATTCAAATGCTAAAGATTTCTGAGCTGTGCGTTTAGTGACTTCTTTGTGTTCGCCGCGGCGGATAGTGCTTTTCACCACAAAGTCACCAAGGGCACAAAGAAACCACCAAGGCGATCACTACGGAACGATGGCGACAACCGGCGAGACCGGGTCCTGCATGATCTGCGGACGGTACTCGTGGGGTCTGTAGACCCGGCCGTGCGGTTCCGGATTTTCCCCCTTGCCCAGCTTGATGCCCCGGAATGCGTCCAGCTTGTCGTAGGTCATTCCGGCGAACTGCGGGTTCTTCTTTGCCAGCTCCTCGAACAGATCCTCGGTCCACTTGTACTTCCACGTCGTCCCCATCAGACGGGCCAGCGCCTGCAACGCCTGCCAGGCCGGCTTGCAGTCGCGCTTTTCGCCGCGGGTCCACCTGTCGTTGTCGGCGCCGAACTTGTCCAGACGGGAGAGTTTCATCCCCATCCGGTGTTCGTTCTCCTTCGTGGCGATCACCGGATCGAAATGCTGCACCGTCTCGGTGACGTTCACCCAGGTCCCCTCGGATTCCGCCCATGTTGACGTGGCAAAGATCACGTCTGCCAGTTCGGTCAGCGGCGTGGTGTTCGAGGCGTGGACGATCAGCGCGTCCAGGCGCTCCAGCGCCTCCTCGATCCGGTCGGTGGTCGCGATATCCTGATCGAGAACGTAGAGTCCCTTGATCTTTCCGTGCTCGATTCCCTCGATCACCTTCTCAAGATTTTCATAATGCTCTATCCCCGCCCCCTCGGCTCCGAGGGAGTTCGGTGAGCGGTCGGCGACCCGAAGTTTATCGTCCGCAAAGTCGGGATCGATATGCCGGACATAACCGATGTGGTGCGAACCGACGACCTCGCGGGCGAACTTCGCAAAGGCGTAATTATCCTCACAGGTTGCGCGAGGGGAACCGATGAAGGCCACTTCAGACGGCTTCAGTCCTCGCAGCAGAGCCACCGCCTCGGCATAGGCTTCCTCCCAACTGACGCCGATCTGTCCGTCTCCCCGCTTGATCACCGGACCGCTGAACCGGTTCTCGTTGACCTTCGGATAGGTCTCCAGGCGTCCCGGATCACACATCCAGTATTCGTTCACTTTCATGTTGATCCGCGGGTCGATTCGCAGAATCTCGTTGTTCCGTGTGCCGACGTGCGTGTTGCATCCGCGGGCGCAACCGGGGCAGACCGATTCGTTGAAGGCCATATCCCAGACACGGGCTTTGAACCGGAAGTCGGTCGAGGTCAGCGCGCCGACCGGACAGATGTCGATCACGTTCATCGAATAGGGACTGTCGAACTCCGTACCGGGGAAGGTCTCGATCGTGACGTGGTCTCCGCGTTGCACAAACGTCAGCACCGGCTGCTCGGCGATCTCGTCGGCGAACCGGATGCAGCGGGAACAGGAGATACAACGTTCACCGTCGAAGAGGACTTCGGGTCCGAACGGCACCCGTTTCTCCTTCCGGTTCTTCATCTCCTCGAACCGGCTCTCACCGCGACCGTGCAGGAAGGCGTAGTCCTGAAGTTTGCACTGCCCGGCCTCGTCGCAGATCGGACAGTCGAGCGGATGGTTGATCAGGAGAAACTCCATGATCGCCTCCCGTCCCTTCACCGCCCGTTCGCTCTGCGTGTGGACCACCTGTCCCTCGGCGGCCATGGTTGCGCAGGAGATCTGCAGTTTCGGCATCCCCTCCACCTCAACGAAGCACATACGGCAGTTTCCGGAGACGGAAAGGGCCGGATGCCAGCAGAAGTGAGGGACGTCGATGTCATTGTCGAGGCAGACCTCGATGATCGACTTCCCTTGTGCGAAGTCGTACTGATTACCGTCTATCGTGATCGTCGGCATAGCCTGAGTGGAATTGTTCGCGTCGCGACCTGAAGCGGTGCGGCCACACCGCCTGTTGATTCGAAATTTAATCGGGGCAAAGCTACAACGAAGCGGGAGATTACGGAAACCGTCAGGCGCAAAGAGCTGTTTCGTTTTTCACCTATTTCGACTTCTTTCTCTTCACTTTCGGGCGTAATAACCTGGTCTTGTCGGTTGACTCCGTCGGGGCAATCTCTTCATCCTTCTTCTCATCCGGGGTTGTCGTCTGCTCCCTCCGGGGGGGGCTTCCCGGAGCCGGAGGACCAATCGGCACGAACACATCCTCTTCGATTTCCATTTCGCTCTCAGCCGACTTCCTGATATTCCCTTTGTAGAACCACCAGTCGGGGGCGACCGGTCGGAGGAGGAACAGACCATCCTTCGTGAACCGGAGGGGGAAAACCGAATCGGCGTTGTGGAGAAAGCCCATCGAGACGTTCCCGACCGACCCGACTTCAAAGAGAGGCATCGAGCCGTTTTTTGTCCGGTATCGAACGATATTCGAGATGCCGTTGGAGAAGAGGCGGCGCAGAGCCGAGCGGTTCAGTCGGAAAATGAACTGTTCGGTTGCCGAGAGATCATCATCGAGCGGATCGTATTCGCCGACCGAATCGTTGAAGACGCGGTACAGATCGATTTCCTCCCACACCTGTGAGCGGAGCAACTGATCCACCAGTCTTTCCGCATCTTCCTTCAACCGGCCGAAACGTTTCAGTTGATCCTTTTCTGAGAGAAGAAGGGAAGTCAGTTGGGAACGCCTGGTCACATAGCCGGGGTCGGCCGTGTCCAGCGAGGCGATCCGGTTGCCGATCGCCGTCCGGTCGGCCGATGTCGGAAACTGTCGCCACGACTCGATCCGCCATATCGAATCGTGTTCGCAGAAAAACGTCAGGTGATCGTATTTCCCTCCGATGTAGGTGGTGACGGTCAGGGCGGACCGGCGTATCGTGTCGGTCCGTGGCGGGATCTCTTTCTCTTTATCCCCGGCCACATACCGGTAGCGTTCCGGCAGCGTGATGATCGAATCGATATAGACATCGATATAGGTCGCCCATCTCCCCTTGATCGTCTCCGGATCGATCCCGGCCGCCTCGCCGGTCAGTCGTACCGGAATGAACTCCTCGCGATCGACCGATTGCTGCGAAGAGCCGGTCTCCTGAATAAATGTCTTCACGAGTTGCCAGGCGGGAACTTCGGCAGGGAGTTCCTGTGAACGGAGATCGAGCGTCGGCAGCGCGCCGGGAATCAGAAGACAGAGTACGTGAAAAAAAGTCCGCATAGTGATCCAACACATCGGCCGCAAGATACGATCCTGCCGTCGTTTTCCTAACTTTGGCTCTCTTGTCCGACCTGAACAGAGGCAGCATATAATACCATGACAAATCGACAACCGACCCGCTCGGGCAATCCTTTGCTTCGCCTGGCGACCAACACCCTCTTCGGAGTTGCGGCCGGTGCGCTTGTGTGGTCGCTGACGTTTGTCGTAGCGACCCACCGATCCGGTGCGGGGGAGGGGGCTTCCATCGAGGGGCTTGTATCAATGTTCCTCTTTCTGGCACCGATTGCCGCGATGTTTTCCCTCCCGGCGGTTCTGATGCTGAACCTGATCGGAGACTACGTCGACAGGAGAGTCCCTTTCCTCTCAAGTCGGGGAGTCGGTTTTGTTGTGATGCTGGGAGTGGTCGGCCTTGCTCTCGCCGTCGGCGAGGGGTTTATCGTCACCCGGATCTTTACGGCAAATGAGGGGGTCGGCGACCGGGGAGCCGTTCTGACCCGCAGCATCCTTTTTGCCGCTGCGACCGGAGGGATGGTGGCCGGGATAACCGTTGCGTTCAGAATCGGAGGAAAGAAGGGGTGAGCACATTCAGTCTCGTCATCCCGGCCGCCGGAGTCGGGAAGCGGAGCGGTCTGGAGCGACCGAAGCAGTATGTGGAGATTGCCGGGGAGCCGATGCTCCGCCGGACGATCCGGGCCTTCGCCGTGATGGAGGGGTGTCGGGAGATCATCGTGGCGATCAATCCTGAATGGCGGCAGGAAGCCGAAGCCTGTGCCGAGGGGTTGGCGAACGTCCGGTTTGTCGACGGGGGAGAGGAGCGGCAGGATTCGATCAGAAACGGTCTGTCGGCGCTGAGGGAAGATGTCGATGTCGTTTTAGTTCATGATGCCGCCCGCCCTCTGGTCTCCGCCGGATTGATCGACCGGGTTGTGGAGAAAGCCCGGGAGTGCGGAGCGGCCATACCGGCAATGCCTGTCGCCGAGACGGTGAAGCGGGTGCGGGGAGGAAAAATCCTTGAAACCGTGCCGCGAGAAGAACTGATGACCGCCCAGACTCCGCAGGGCTTTCGTCCCGACCTTCTCAATCGTGCCTATGCCCGTGCCGCCGAAACCGGCCTGCTCGGCACGGATGACGCTTCGCTTGTCGAGGCTCTGGGTGAAACGGTTGCCGTGGTTCCGGGTGATCCGGCCAACATCAAGGTGACCTGGCCGGAGGATTTCAGGCGGGTGGAGCGGGAGGTGTGAGGGGGGAGTTTTGAGCAATGAGGAGTCAGCTGTGAGCTATGAGCAATCAGCTATGAGCGATGGGCAGTCAGCAGTGAGCAATCAATCAGCTATGAGCAATGAGGGGTCAGCTATGAGCGATGGGCAGTCAGCAGTGAGCAATCAATCAGCTATGAGCAATGAGGAGTCAGCTTTGAGTTATGCGTTGTCGGCTTTGCGACTTTGTGCTTTGTGTGATTTCCGTTAGAGTGAGCAGGGAGCAATCAGCTATGAGCCTTGATCCGTCAGCTACGAGACGCAAGTCCGCTCATATCTTTCCCACGCTCCCCTTGTACTCCGTCCCCCTCGATCCTCCCAACAAAAAACGCACCGGAAGATCAACTCCTCCGATGCGTCTTTCCAAACTTCGTTCTCTCTTCTCTTACTGCTCGAACAGATTTGCCAGATCATTCGAGATCGTCACGCCCGGCGTGTCGTCTTCCACCTCGATTCGTCCCATCTCCGTTCCGTCCTTCAGCAGCAGGAAGGTCGGAGCGACGTCGATCTGATAGGTCTCCTTGATCTCATCGATTCCGTTCAGCGGGCTGTCGGTCAGCCAGAGCTGGATATTTTCTCTCGGGAAACCGGCCTCGTCCAGCGTCTTCATCACGCGGGGCATCTCCCGCTGGGTGTGCTGGCAACCGCAGTTCGGTTTCAGGACCATCACCATCTCGTAGTTCCCCTCTCCCGCATTCAGTCGGGTTTCGATGCGGTTGACTGCGTTGCCAAACGTCTGCATGTCTTCGCTTGCCGGGTAGGCGGCATATCCCGGTTGGTACCAGGCCATGTAGGCGGTGTTCTTGAAGAAATCTTCAAACGTCGTCTCTCCCAGATTTACCGTGGGATCGGTCGGATTGCTGGTGCAGGCGCCGATCAGCAGCGGAAGCACGAAGATTGCAGCGGTCGAAAAGCGAAACATATGCATTGCTGTTCCTTCGATTGGTGTATGAAAGATCGTTGTTCAGACAAATATTTTCG
>CBFGQN010000101.1:0-9751 GCA_965650895.1 uncultured Ignavibacteria bacterium
GCAATCGTTGCCATTGTTGACTCCCCGCTGATCTTATTCGACCGACCGCCCCCGACAGATGAGTACTCCGACGAATCGATCAAATTGCTGAGGCCTCCCCCTATGGTCGTTAACGAACTCAGGTTCAGGGTATTCCCGACGCCCCCACCGATCGTGCTGCTGGACGATCTGACGACATCGTTACCCGTGCCGCCGACGATAATCCCTCCCGAAGAGTTGCTGACCACATTCATCGAGCCACCTCCGATGAATGCATTCAGGGATGTTGTGATAGCGTTTGTGCGACCGCCGGAGATCGTGCCGTAATTTGAGCCAACGCGGTTGACGTTCGCCGAGCTGCCGCCGCCGGAGATCGTGGCTCCGAATACCCCGGAATCGATCAGATTTCCCTGATAGCCGAGCACGACATTCGGCGATGTCGCATGCGGTTCGAACCGAGCGACCCGACCTCGGCCGTCCGTGCCGGTTGAAGAAGCGTCGTCGACATGAATCTCGAACGCCTCGTCGTCGGTTGTGCCGATGAAGTTCGCTCCGGCCGTCGTCCCCCCGTTGCCGCTCATAGCCCAGAAGTCGTCGGCAAGACCGGGGGCAAGCGAAGCGGCGCTTCGCGTTTCGAGAATGCCGCCGTTGCTGACCACGATCTCGTCGGCCGTACTCGAGTCGGAAAGAGAGGTAAGCGTCGCTCCCGCGAACACCGGGCTTGCCGTCGTCCCGACATCCTGTCCGACGGCAACCGTCAACGCTCCGTCATCCGTGCCGGCATCGGTGATCGACACGCCGGTCCCGGCGGTGAGAACCCGGTTGTCGGTCAACCCGGAACTTCCGGCCCCGAAGGTGACGAACGGTTCGTCCTTCGGCGCACGGGTGCCGGTCGACGAGTCCGCATAGTTCTTCGTGGCGGCATCCTGCGCCGATGTCGGTTCGCCGACATCCCGGATTCTCGCGCTCGAAACGCTCAACGCTCCCGATCCCGGATCGATCGTCACATCGTCGACGCCGGAGCCGTCGCCGAGCGCAACGCCCCCCGAAACCGCTGCACTCACGACATCGACTCCCGCGGCTGTCAGCGTTCCGGATGCGACGACATCGCCGTCGTTCTCCACCACAAACATGTCGGTTCCGCCACTCTCCATCTCGATCAGGTTCGGCGTCCCCGAGCCCGTTTCATTGAGATGAAGCACCGAATTGCCGGAACTGCTGTTCTGCGCCGATGAGGGGGCGATTTCCACCTTCGGTCCCATCGTTTCCTTCTGCGACGTGGTACCGATCCGGATGACCCCGTTCTCCACCGTCACCACGGTCCCGGCATAGCCTTCGATGCGAACCGGGCCCGTCATGCCGTTGAGCGTCGACACGGCCCCCCCTTCCAGTCTGTCGGCCACGCCGGCGCGGAACGTGTAGGGAGCCGCGACCAGCGGCGTTCGCGGCGTCATCTCGGCATTGCCGTCCACCGCCATACCCAGCCAGTAGGGCCGGTCGAACGAAAGATCGAGCGTCCGGTTCTCGCCGATGTAGATGTTGAAAAGCCCGTCTGAAAGGATAACCCTGTGCGTTTCGGACCAGATGGGTGCCGGTGCGTCGGGGGCGTCATACAGGGCGATGTCGATCCGGTACGACCCGTCCGGCAATGCCCGGCCGTCCGATCCGGCAAGAATTCCCTGATAGCTGATGCGTTTCGGCACGCCGTCGACCCGATCCTGGGCATGCATCGAAGAAGCTGCAAGGAGGAGAAGAAACGTGATGGTCGCCGGAAACTGCGCGCGGAGGAGTCGCTGTGTCATGTTCGTACCTGTTTGCTGATGTGGTTGCTCTATTGCGTGAAGTCGTTCATGTCGTGCCGTATCCGATCGTTCGCCGGACGCCCCGTCGCGACGGATCCGTCCGCTCAGGAAGGACCTTCGCCCGACGGCGATCGTGCCCCATCTCCATAAAGATCTCCCTCTCACATGCAGACAACTTTGGAAGAATCGATGCCGGGGGAAAACAGCAGACGGGGTCAACAGGGGGTCACATCACGCAGGTGCGGGGGAACGCCGTAGATTTGCACCGTTCGCTCCCGGGACTTTGGCGAACTTTACGCGGCGACGGGCCGGAGCACGGCACGTCGAGCATTGCGGGCAGGCACGATTCGCCCACACGGGGGGCACGTCCTGCGATTCCCTTATCGATCCCCGAGGATCGTTCACACAGCAGACGCAGGGGTTCATCATGTCCGACGGCACCGTGATATCCTACATCGACCGGCAGCTCACCGCGCGCGAACTGCGGGGTCTGATCCGGACCGTGCGCACCGTTCTCGTGCCGGAACGGCTCGCCGGGAGAATCCGCGACACGGAGCCGATAATCATGCAGAAGGATGCGGCGGTAATCGCCGGCATCCTCGAAGAGTTGGCGAACAAGGTCCGAAAGGGACTGCGCGAGGCCGGGATCGAACCGGACGGCGATGTGTCGAACTCCGACGGACTCACGACACGCGAACGGGAATACGCGGCGAACTTCGGCGCACTCCTCTGCTGGCTTGCCGCGGCGCTTCATCTGGCGAATGAAACCCCGAAAGCCGTCGCCCTGTGCGAGGAAGGGATTGCGTGGTGCCGGATATCCGGGAGTTACCTGCAGGAAGGAATTGTCCGACTCAATCTTGCACGACTCCTTCACGTCGTTCGACCGGCCGATTCGGTCCCTGCATGCGAGCAGGCGGTCGACGTACTGGGAAAGAGTGATGCGAAGCTTCCGGTCGTCGGAGCGCTCTCGGAGCTGGCTCATCAACTTGTCAATCGCGGCCGCTTCGACGAAGCCGAGCGCGTCATCGAAGAGGGTTGAAGAGACTTAACGGAGCGAGCGGAACGCCGACCGACCGTCTGCAGCGATCGAGGCTGCTTACCTCGCTCGGACGCGTACACGTGGGACGGCATCGGTTCCGGGAGGCGCTCGGGCGGCTGCAGGAGGCGCTCGGCTGGGCCGACGAGGCCGTCAACCCGGTGGGTCGCGCCTCCGCGTTGCAGTACCTCGGCGATCTCTACGGACGACTCGACCATCATGATCTCTCGCTGAAGCTCCACCAGGAGGCGCTGCAACTGATGACCGACGTCGGCCTGTACGAGCCGCAGGGTTGGATTCTGGTCGCGCTCGGCACGGCATATCTGCGACTCGGAGAATACATGAAGGGAATGGAACTGCTCGAAAAGGCCGAGGTGCTGCCGCTCGAAACCTCCGGCACGCTCTACCTCACGCTGATGGCGATGCGGGCGGAGTTTCTGATTCACGCAACCGGCGACTACGACCGGGCCGAGGTGCTGCTCGATCAGGTCATCGCGCAGGCGACCGAAGCCGGACTCCCCGTTGTCGCGCTTCCGGCACACGCCCTCTCCGCGACGCTTGCGCGCCGCCGGGGAGAGTCGGCGAAAATGGAAGACCACCTGCGGCGCGGTCTCGATCTGAACGGAAGCGGATCGGCGCAGCGCAGGCTCCGGCTCATGCTCGACCTTGCCGAATGTCTGATCCGGCAGGAACGATCGGAAGAAGCCTTGGATTATCTCCGGCAGATCGAGGGGGCAATAGAGCGTCGTTCCATGCCGTACGTCAAGCTGCTCCGGCTCAAGGGATTGACGGACGAGCAGCTCGGCCGCCCCGACGCCGCGCTGACGCTGGAGCGCGAGGCAGCCGAACTGGAAGCCGACCTGCTGAAAGAGCGGGCCGTACAGTCCTTCCGCAACGCGCGACTGGTCGCCGAAACCGAACTCCTCGAGCGCGAGATGGCCGTTATGCTGGAACGCTACCAGCGGCTGGAACACGAACTCTCGGAGGCGGTGATGCGCTTCAGCGACCGGGAGAAGGTGATCGACTCGGTAATCGACAGGCTGCAGGATGCCGTGACCAGGCGATCGACGGGGGAGAACAACGGGTTGGCCGGAACGGTCAGGCGGGCCGTGCAGGAGTTGCGCGGCTCCGGAATCCGGACCGGCTCGCTGCTCTACTACCTGCACAATGTTGAGGCGGAGTTCTACACGAAGCTTCGCGAGCGCTGGCCGAACCTGACGCAGCAGCAGGAACGCATCTGCGTACTGATCCACACCGGTCTCAACTCAAAAGAAATCGCCTCACTCCTCGGCCTGAAGCCGGAAGGGTTGAAATCGCACCGACGCCGCCTCCGCACAGCCCTCGGTCTGGAACCGGATGAGAGAATCGAGGAAGTGTTGAAGAGAATGTGAGGAGTTTCGAATGGCGATTGACGAATACCGATTGCTGATTGCCGCGTGGCGATTACCGTATGGTGATCGCTCACTGCTGACTGCCGATTTTCAGATGCACAAACGAAGAAACATTCCCCGACAGTTTTTTTGACACGGTGCCTCCTCCGGACCCCCGACGCAGGCCGAAGCCGAAGGTCCGCTACAGATGTCGCCCGAGCACACGCCGTACACCACACTAACGTATCGGCGGTAATCCCTTGCCGTATGCTATGCGCTTCAGCTCGCCTTCCTGTACCTCATACTCACCCAGGTGAGCCCGCATCAGGCTTTTCCAGAGTCTTCCGTGGTTCGGAACAGAGAAGTGAAGCAGTTCGTGGACAATGACATAGTCCCACAACTCCTCCCTGAGTCCGAGCAGATCCGTGCTGAAGTTGAGATGTCCGTTAGTGGAACAGGAGGCCCATTTGTTCCGCATGGGACGCACACCCAGCCAGAGGATCTCTACGTCCAGCTTTTCGGCCCAGTGATGGACCCTTGCTTTGAAAGCCCGCTTTCTCTCTGCTCCTTTCATCAGTTAGATCTTCTCCGCCTTCTCCAGGAGGGTGAACAGGTCGCCGACGAGCGTAGTGACCCGATCCACATCATCCGACTCGGCCAGAATGGCGAAGGTCACCTTCTTCCGAAGCTCCCGCAGCGCAGCCTCGCTTTGCTTCCAGTCAGGGAATTCCAGGAAGGCGCGCTTGATACTCCGGCTGACCTCTTCGGGATTGGAAATCCGGGCGTCGAGCAGGGTACGATAGACGAAGAAGGTCAGTCCGTCAAAGCCCTTCTCGGCCTGTTCCTTCTTCCGTTCCTCGTTTCGCTCAACCTCCCTTAGCAGTTCTTCCAGGGCCTCGGCGGTTGAGGCCTGACGTTGCTCGAAACTCTCCTGTACGGCCCTGGCCCTCTCAGCCATGGCGACCAGAAACGGGTCGTCGCTGCATTCCTCGGCGGTCTTCTCAATACTCTTCACCAGATTGATCACCTTGGTCGCCTCCCCCCCTTTCTTCTCCACAAAGTACTTCACCGTCTCCTCGTTGATCTTCACCATCTCACCCGGCTCTTCGATACCGTAGCTGCTGATCTTCTCCTGAACGAGCCTGCTGGTCTTCCGCAGGAACTCCCGATCGACCTGGATCCGTCTGGTGTAAGCTTTCCGCACTACCTCGTAGATCGCTCCCAGTGTTCCGTAATCCTCGATGAACGGCCGCAGGAATTGGTCGGGCGCGATAATCTCGTAGAGCATCTCGATCTCTTTGTATTCCTTGAAGAACTCCTTCCGCCGCTCGGGATCGCGGAAATGCCCGATGAGCGTGTCGACATCCCTGTCGTTGAAGCTCTGCCCGATAAGCGCCAGATACTCCGGCCCCTTCGTCTCCATCTTGCTCTGAAAGAGTTGCTTCAGCAGCTTCAGATCCTTGACAATGGCGTTGACCTCGTCGCTGTCGAAGGCCAACGCCTTCTCCAGCTTGTCGAAGATGCCGATGAAATCCAGAACGAAGCCGTGAGGTTTCACCATCTCCTCCGCCTCGTTCTCGTAGGGTCGGTTCACCCGCGCAATGGCCTGCAGCAGCGTGTGATCGCGCATCGGCTTGTCGAGATACATGGCGTAGAGCACCGGCGCGTCGAAGCCGGTCAGGAGCTTCTCGGTGACGATGAGGATCTTCGGCATCCGGTCACGCTTGCCGAAGCTCTTGCGGATCTGCCGCTCCCTCTTCGGGTCGAGGTGGAATTGCTTCAGCAATGGGGAATCGTTGTTGTTGCCGGTGTAGACGACTTCGGAATACCCGGGCGGCAGGAACCGGTCGAGCGCGTGCTTGTAGTGGGCGCAGGCTTCGCGGTCGACGCCGACGAGAAAGGCCTTGTAGCCGAGCGGCTCGACGTTCTCCAGATAGTGCTTCGCCACGAACTCCGCCACCTTCCGGATCCTCTCCTTCCCCTTCAGGAAATTCTTCAGGTTCACCGCCCGCTCAAGGATTTTGTTCAGCTCTTCAATGTCGGCCACCCCCTCGGCTTCGGCCAGCGAGAGGAACTCGGCATCCAGCGTCTCGTGCGGGACGAGCATGTCGTTCGGGGCAAGCTGGTAGTAGAGTGGGAGCGTGGTACCGTCCTCAATGCTGTCGGCGATAGAGTATTTGTGCAGGTAGCCCTGGTCGTCCTCGCAGCCGAATGTCTTGAAAGTCCCCTTGCCGTAGACGGTCTTGTCCACCGGGGTGCCGGTGAAGCCGAGGAAGGTCGCGTTCGGCAAGCCGGCCATGAGGAAATTGCCGAGGTCGCCGCCGGTGGTCCGGTGGGCTTCGTCGATCAGGACATAGATGTTCGAACGCGTGTTCAGGTCCGCCGGCATGTCGCGGAACTTGTGGATCATCGTCACGATGATCCCCCGGTAGTCGTCCCGCAGAAGCTGGTTGAGCCGGGCGATGCTGCCGGCATGTTCCAGATTTCCGAGACCGAGGGCGGCCAGGTTCTTGAGCATCTGGTCCTCCAGCTCGTTCCGGTCAATCATCAGCAGAACGGTCGGCTTGTCCGCGTCGGGTGCGCGGAAGAGCCGCTCAGCCGCCTTGATCATCGTAAAGGTCTTGCCGCTCCCCTGCGTGTGCCAGACGAGACCACGGGTCCGGCCGGGGTCGAGGGCACGCCCCACGGTTGCATCGACCGCGCCGGTCTGGTGCTGACGCAGAATGTATTTGTTCAGCTCCTCATCCTTCTCGGCAAAAAGGATATAGTCCTTCAGGAAGGCAAGCACCTGCGGGATGGCGCAGAAGCTCTTCACCTTGGCCTCCAGCCTGCCGACCTCCTCTTCCTTCCAGTTGAAAATGTTTCGCCGCACCACATTCCAGGTCACCCCGTAGCAAAAGCCGATGGCGTCGGTGGCGGTGAAGACCTGCTGCGGGACAAACAGCTCGGGCGTCTCACGGTGGTATCGGCGTATCTGGTCCACCCCGAGGGGAATCGCCTCGGCCTTGTTCGCGTTCTTGCATTCGATCAACAGGACCGGGATGCCGTTGATGAGAAAGACAATGTCCTCCCGCGTCCCGTAATGGCCGTTGTGAAAGGCCCACTCCTCGGTCACTTCGTAGACGTTCCGCGCCGGGTCGCCGTAATCGATCAGGATCAGGTCACGTTCCCGCTTCTCTTCGTGGTCGAAGAACTTCCCCCGGTTGCGCAGATACTCGACGAACTCCCGGTTGCCGTAGATATCGGTGTGGAGGTGACGGAACTGCCCGAGCAACGCCCCCTCGGCCTCGGCGTAGCGGGGGTTGAATTCCCGCACCTTTGCGTCGAGCAGATCATCGAAGAAGAGGGAGCGGTTCCTGGGGCGGTCGGCCGCCGGAACGTCGGGGTCAAAGCCGCGACGGCGCTCGGCTTCCGCGCGGGATACGAACGTCCAGCCGATGGACTCGGCGTATTCGAGGATTCGGGATTGAACCGTTTTATGTTCGCCGGGCTTTGGCATCTACGACTTCCTCTTTCTTTCGTTCGTTACTTTCTTGACGACCTCACTCAACACGATGACTCCACGGCACCGGCAAGAGCGATTCTTGAACCACCTGTTCAAGAAATTCGCGGGAACTGTATTCTGTATAGAGCTGATGTGTCAGCCAGGGGTTGTCAGCATAGCCGACGGCTAGGACGTCAGAGGCAAAGCCGCGACGGCGCTCGGCTTCCGCGCGGGATACGAACGTCCGGCCGATGGACTCGGCGTATGCGAGGATTCGGGATTGAACGGTTTTGTGTTCACCGGGTGTAGGCATCTTTCAGTCTTCTGTAAGGAGCTTAATCGCGTTGGTTGCTTCTTGAAACTCACCAGAAAGTTCAGACGGATCGGTAAAATGGTAGGACACGAACCGTGCCCCGTCGCTCTCAATACGATTAAAGAAATAGCATGCACTCTTAGCGGTCCCCGGCAGATCACTCACTTGAACGAGCGGCAGGAGCTTCAACGCAGTGCTCTGATTTCCGCTGATTATATATAGGCTATCGACGTCGAGCCATGTAGACATCGCTCGCGATTCCTTGAGGAACTCGCTGTTACTCCCTTTCAACACGGCAATTTCGTTCTCAAAACTCCCTTCGCGCGGTTTGCAATGTGTTGCGTTCACAATCACCGATCTATCCCAAACATCGGACATCGCTTGCCTCAGTTTTTCTACCTGACCAAGTAGTTCTTCATTCCGTAGTTTCGCTTCCTCTCGTCCTACCGCCCCACTGTGGCCAAGCCAATCGTTACGCTTCTTATTTATATCTCCGAGGATTGCTGCAATTTGTTTGCTCGACAACAGATGTGGCAGCTCAAGTGTGGCGTCTGCGAAGATCGAAGCGCAGATTGCTCGGTTATCCTTCGTATCCTTCCCATTCTCTTGAAGAAGCAACCGTGTCTGTTTTCCAAGATATTCCACGACTATTTTCCAAGTGCCAAACGTTGCGCGTTGGAAGCCGAGATGTTGCTTTGTCATGGTTTCCCTCAACTTCTTCCTGTGTAATGCATAGAGAGCATCTCTTCCACTAAAAGCACTAAGCAAAATTACGCTGATAAATTCCGCAGTAGCTTCGAAGAAATGGAGGAGGTGCTCGTACTTGGTCTTGTAGTCTTCACTTGGAGTCGCCTGCCACGTTCTAAGAATGGAAGCCATAGGAAAAGGAGTTGTCTCAATCCATTGATCCAAGCTGATACTCGCCTGTTCCTCCAGATCTCCTGTGATTCGGATCGAAAACTCGTTAAGGCGATCACTCACGGCGTCTGCTGAACGTGGATGCTTCCACAAGTCTCGCCTCAATTCAGACAAATCGTTTTGTAGACTGAACAGGGTATTCTCTTCTGCGGAAAGACGGGCTTCTATCTCCAGCATCTTTCGTTGAGTCGCTAAGTCAGGAATGAAAACTTGAAGCTCCTTTAGCGTCTGCTTGCTCAGTCTCGGAATAGTAGCTCCAGATGTTCCCCACTCTCGAATCTTCTTCCCAAGTTCAGAGTTCAGGAACTGGGCAATAAACTTGGCTTGGGATTTTGCCGGATCGACAACAACCTGGGCATAATGCTGTGTCTTGAGAGAAAAATCGTCAATTGAAGTCACTACGTCGCTCTGCCCGATCACAGGAACAAATATCGCGTTCGATGCCTCAGGGAACTTGAACTCCTCTCCAGTCCGGCCAGGATTGATTGCAGTTGCCAGATTTTGGAGAGCAATAGCAGGGAAACCAATCTGTTTGCTTGCTGCCTCGAAGTAGTCTTTTGCACGAAGCGCATCAATACCACGGAAATCAAGTGCATCAACGTACCGCCCGAGCTCGACAGTTCCTCCCTCTTCACCTTTCTTGAAATTCTCAAGAATCTGGGCGTTCGTGTTTCGATCATTGGATAGCTGCGCTACAAACATTGATGTCATCACCGTTTTCGAAACAACGATGAGGTAGGTCGAAATCGATGTATAGGGAGCAAATGCCCCCGGTGGAAGAGCAAACGCTCCGTCAACACTGAACCCAAGCTCATCAAATCGCCTCAGTACTGAACGACTGTAGGAAAA
>CBFGQN010000102.1:0-9654 GCA_965650895.1 uncultured Ignavibacteria bacterium
CGTGCCGTTGCATGGTTCCGTCATCTCCGGCCGCTATCGCAGCAGCTCCACCACTTCCGGATTCTCCGCCGTCTCGGCCAGCTCCAACGCCCGCTCCCCGGTCGGAATGCGGGCCTCGCGGTCGGCGCCGACATCCAGCAGCAACTGCACGCAATCGTAGCTCCCCATCCAGGCGGCGTGGTGCAGAGGAGTCCATCCCCACCTGTCATAATATTCCAGATCGGCGCCGGCTTCGATCAGCATCCGCGCCGACTCCGTCTCGCCGAGTCGAACGGCCATCGCCAGCGGGGTCATGCCCGTTCTGTTCGGCATCTCCGTCAGAGCCGGGTCCGCTTCCAGAAGCATTGCAACGATCTCGGTCCTTCCCTGCTTGATCGCTCCGAAAATCGCCGTCTCTCCCCACCCGCTGATATCTCCGGGCAACGCTCCCGCCTCCAGAAGCATCCGGACCATCTCCGGATTTCCCGCTTCTGCCGCGGCGTAGATAACGTTCACTCCGCTCTGATCCCGGTAGCTTGAGACTTCATAGATCTGCGTGAGAATCCGAAAGAGGAACTCGGGATCGTCAACGGCGATTGCGGCAAAGAGCATCTCGCCCGGCCGCTTTGCGATCAGCAGATCGATCACTTCTTCCTGTCCCGGCACAAAAGCCGCGTGATACGCATTCTCCAGACGGAACTGATTGATCTCCCAGCCGTCGAGAATCATCCCGACGATCTCCGTTCTCCCACGTGCGGCCGCCTTTTCCAGCAGATCGATCTCCCCCTCCACCGTCGGAGCCGAGATCCGCGGATCGACTCCGGTCGCCACAAGCTCGCCGAACCGTTCGGCATCCCCCTCCTCAATCGCCCTCAGCATCTCCAGCAGGGCCTCGTCCAGTTCCTCCTGCGTCATGGCTCC
The DNA here is from genome assembly GCA_965650895.1 of uncultured Ignavibacteria bacterium. Taxonomy (GTDB): domain Bacteria; phylum Bacteroidota; class Ignavibacteria; order OLB7; family OLB7; genus JAGWAZ01. Next base: position 901 of record CBFGQN010000102.1, read on the forward strand.
CGCCTCCACAAGCATCTCCTCGATCTCCTCATTTCCCGACTTCCGCGCCCATTCCAGCGGCGTCCGGAGTGTGTAGTCCTCATCCGATTCACTCAGATTTCCGCCGTCCGAGTAGTTCGGGTTGGCTCCGTGATTCAGGAGAAGTCGCACGATCTCCGTCCGCTCCTCGGCCACCGCCGTGAAGATCGGCGGCAGGTTATAACCGCCCCCCTCGTACAGACCGTTCGCCTCGGCGCCGGCATCCAGCAGGAAGGCGACGATCTCCGGCACACCCGAGCTGACCGCGTGGTGGAGCGGCGTCTGGAACGGATACTCCTCCCGGACGTTCGGGTCCGCCCCCGCCTCCAGCATCAGCGCGACGACGTTCGGAAGCCCGGTCCGGACGGCAAACATCAGGGGAGACCATCCCCGCACATCCTGCCGGTTCACGTCGGCACCGGCTTCGATCAGGTAGAGCATCGTCTCGTACTTCCCCTCGCGTGCGGCAAACATCAGGGGAGTCATGTCCGCACCGTTCCCTATATCAAGCTCGGCGCCGTTCTCCACCAGCAACCGGACGATCGCCGTTTCGTCCTCGCCGGAGAAGAAGGGGCTCATTGCCGCGACGCCGAGGGCCGAGCCGTACTCGTCGCTCTGCATGTTCACGTTTGCCCCGGCCTCAATCAGCACCCGGGCAATCTCCTTCTCCCCGTTCATCGCCGCCAGCATCAGGGGCGTCCACCCGTCGAACCCGGCGTCCGGGTCATGTCCCGAGGCCAGCAATCGCTGCACCTCCTCAAGGTTTCCCTCCCGCGCCGCAACGGCAAGGAGCGTGTCGGCGGACTGTGCAAAGACCGTCCGTCCCGAAGAAAGAAGAAGAAAAACAGGGAGAAGGATGAATGATCCGGAATACTTCAGCATGTCTCTGTTTTGTTCATGAAATGTTCTGTCGGCTGCGGCGGGGAGACGGTCCGGCACGGGCAGGATTCCGTACTCCGCCGCTGCAACGCAATATACATACCCCGATGTCCGAGCGAACCGATTCAACACGTGAGGGGGATCCGTAGAACCGGACACCTCAGAACGTCACGTCGAACTTTCCGTCGGTGATTTCGTGGGTGGTGCCGTCGTTCGCTCCGGCCTGATTGTGCTCCACGGTCGTGGTGAACGAACCTTTCGCACCGGTCGAGGTAAACTCGTCGATCTTGATCGTTCCGCTGATCGAGGCATAGGTTTTCAGCGATGCGGCACTCGTCCCCTCGGCATAGGTGATAACCGTGCCGGTGGCGCTGTTGATCCCTCCGAGCTGGAATTCTCCGGCCTTCCCACCGGTCACCGTGATGTTGATCTGTTTGGTTCCGCCGCCGTTCACGTCGATCTGCGATCCGACGATAACCAGATTCCCCACGGCGTTCTGCGCGCTCAGCGAGGAGGCTCCCCAGCCGTCGCCGTCCACCTTGGCGGTCATCGATCCGTTCGGCGTGGAGGATGTCGGGTCGTCGTCACCGCAGGCGACGAAAACGAGCGAGAGGAGAAAGAGAGATACGGTCATGACAATGCGATTCATTGAATAACTCCTTCGTATGTGATGTGTGGTTTCCTCCGGGTCGGACTTGCCGACCGGGAGAAATATGAGGGAAGAAGGATGAGAGGGAAAGTCCGGTTTTGCGATATTCTTACCGGGCCGCTGCGGTCCGTATCTTGCATGCCATGAACTATCTCTTCACATACCTGAAAACGCTTGGTGAACGGGAAGCGGATCTCCTGAGCGGGATCGACCTTTCCGGACGGGAACGGGAGACGCTCGATCTTCTTCTGCGGATGCGAACCGAAGACGAACCGACAAAAGAGGAAGCATGCGGGCGTTTGAAGATGAGCGGTTCGATGTTCGACAAAACCTGTTCGATCCTGCTCCGCAAGGCGTATCAGGCGGTTGTGCCGCAAGAAGGGATCGGGCTGCTGGAAGATCTGCACCGCAGGTCGCTGACCCCGAATTTTACGCGGGAATTGAAGAGGCAGGAACGGGAAATTGCCGGATGGCCCCGGGAGGAACGGATCGGTTTCTACCGGAACGTCTTCAATCTGATCCACACTCGCTTCTCGATGCACTATAATCCCGATCTGGCCCGGCGTGTGGCCGCCGCATGGAAGAGACTGCAGAAGGATGCCGGAATCCGCTACTACACCGATGTCTGCATCTTGGGAATGGAGACCTGGCGAGTGGCGGCCGGAGATGCGGACGACAGGGCAAACGCCGGGTTGCTGAAGCGGCTTGAGAAATTCGACCGGCGTATCGATCCGGACCGTTATCCTCTGGCCCGCTACCGACTGAACCTTGTCTGGGCAGTCTATCGCGCACAGATCGAGTACGACGTCCCCCACCGGACCGCCGTTCTCGACGAGGCGCTGGAACTCTGCCGGAAGCATCCGGACGTTCTCCCCGAGAGTGAGCGCATCGCCACGGAACTGATTCGGGCCGAGCACGAGTATTTCTTCGGCGATGACCACCGGACGGCGTGGCGGATGTACCGCGATCTCTTCCGGACGTACCCGAACGAAGCGGATCGCCAGGGCTACCACCGGATGAAATATATGCAGCTCTGCCTGATTACCGGAGACTACGAAACGGCGGAACGGCTTCTCAGAAAATACGGGACGGTCGACCTCAACGCCCCCGACATCGGTCAGGCGAAGGGATCGGCTCTGATATGGGGAAAGCTTTCCCTCTACCGCGGTCGGTTCGACGACGCCCGCCGCTATATCGATCTGGCCTTCGAGCTGAACCAGAAACGCTTCTTCATCCAGTACGAAATCGAATGCCGTCTCCTGCAAACCGCCTGGTTCGCACTGCGCGGGGACGACGCGGCGGTGGAGGCGCTGGCCCCGGCCCACATGAAATATCTCCGCTCGAAAGGCTACTACCTGAAGACCTCCGCCTTCTACCCCTGGTTCTTCAAACTCGCCCTGGCCTTCATCGACGAGCGGGTGACGGGGAAGCCTCTGTCGGCGGCTCTGGAGCGGAAGTACGAGGCGTTTCAGAAGGGGGCGGCGGGGCAATATGGGGAGTTATTGAGAAGAATGAGAGAGCAGAAATGATCGAAACAACGATCGATCACACCCATGAGAGAATAACCACAAAAGCACAAAGAATCACCAAGGGTCTTCCTCACCCGCATCATACTTCAGGCATTCCTTCAAAGTAAAATCCCCGGACCTCTGCAACTCCGGAAATTGCTTTACTCTCCTGCTCAACATTCGACTGAAGCGTGATGGGAAATACCTATCAGACGTTTTTCTTCGGCGACTGAACAATGGACTTGGTGATTCTTCGTGCCCTTTGAGCCTTGGTGTTGAATAACCGTCAACGCACCACGACCGGAGCAAATCCGGACGTGCACCGGAATCAAGGTGCCACCGTCTCATTCCTTCAGCAAGGAATGAGCGGTTATCGCCTCCGCTTAATCACATCCCTCCTCATAAAACACATCATCAATCGCAAAGAGCTGCACGTCCCATCCCCGCTCGATCACATCGAAGAGGTTCAGGAAGAAGCCGCCGACCCCGGCGAACGTTCGTGATCCCTGCACACAGGTTCCCCCGGCCAGATCGTTCTGCGAGTAGCTGCCGCGCATCAGGTAGGCGAGGTGGATGTAGTAGGCGATCTTGTCGTAGCCCAGGAAGGACCACTCCACACGCGGGAAGGCAATCGCATACTCGGCGAAGCCGGCCGCGTTCGGGACGATCCGGATCGAGTCGGCCTCCTGACTGACGAACTCCTTGTTGAAGATCAGATCGAAGTTGTCCGGCGGTGTGAACCGATAGCCGATGTCCACCCGGTAGTCGGTCGTCGTCCCGATCGTCACCTTCCCCCCCAGCGGCAACTGCATCGCCGCGGCGAAGACCAGCGGGAACTTCAGCTTCATCGGCAGAGGACCGACGAGGAAGGGGAACTTGAAGAGGGTGACCGGAAGTTCCGGCGTGGAGATGATGTCGGAGCCGACGGTCATCTCCTTCCGGAGCGTGGCGCTGACATCGTTGATGACGTACTCGAACGACTTCAGTTCCTGGTCGATGATCCGGAACGATCCCTTCCCGGTGAACTCCGAGACCTCGCCGCTGATCTTGTACTCGGCAATTCCGGCCGGGTCCTTGCCGGTGACCGAGACCGAAAGCTGATCCGGGTTCTCGCAGCCGACCTCGAACGTGAAGTCGTACTTGGCCAGCTTGAAGTCGAACGAGCGAGCCGGATCGTAGCCGACTTTCCCGGCGGAGACCACGTCGTTCCCGACGGTGATCTCCGCCGGCGGCGCGTTCTCGAAGTCCGGACGGAACTCCCACTCCACCGTCCCGTTCTTTATCGCCTCGGTCAGCAACGCATCTTCGGTTTCGATGGCGATCTCGCCGTCGGCCGTGCTCACGCTTTTGACCTTCCGGAAGGTGACGCCGGTGAAGATCACCACATCCCCCGGCTTCAGATTTTTCGCGTCGGAGACGTCATCCGGCAGATAGTAGATCTGCGTGATCGTATCGACCTCGATCCCCTTCACCTCATCCTCGTCCAGAACCACCGTCCCGTCGGTCCACTCCACATCGAACGTCGTCTGCAGGTCTCCGGCACTGCTCTCGGTGATGATCTCCGGACGTATGCGCGGCCCGTCGTTCGGGGCGGCCGGATCGTCGCCGCCGCACCCGGCCGTCAGGAAGAGCGCGGGGAGCATGTGAAGAGCGTATCGACGAAAAAAAGTCATGATTATCCCTTGTATTCCGGGTTGATATTACAGTAAAGAGTCCCCCCCCTATCCCCTTGGTGAACCTTCGTGTCCTTCGTGTCCGCCGCGGCGGATGGTGATTCTTACCACCAAGACACAAAGGACACGAAGAGGCCACAAAGGATCTCAGTTGTCGAACTCGATGTCGAAGCTTCCGGTTGCCGTGCCCGATTCTCCGTCGGTCGTCTCGGCATTGATCGTGAATGTTCCCCGCATCCCTTCGGTGGAGAGATTCGAGATCGTGATCGTGCCGCTCTCCTTCTCGCCGTAGCTCTCGCCGGCGTAGTCGAAATCCGTCTGTATCGCCTGTCCGTCAATCGTATGCGTCTTCTGCGAGGCGAAAGCGATGCCGAAGCTGATATGTGAATCGTCGGGTCCGTAAGCAACGAAGGAGAGGGCGACGATGCCGCTCGCCTCGGTCCGCGTGGCGATAACATTCGTCGCCGTCCACGACTCGCCATTGATCGTCGCGGTCACCTCGTCTGCATACTCGTTGTTGTTGTTATTGTTGTTCGGATCATCGTTCCCGTCGGTCGGACCGTCGTCGCTGCAGGCCGCGAGGCTGACGATGAGAAGAAGAGGAAGTGCGAATCGAAGTATCGTTGTCATGGTTATCTCCCGATAGTAAACATGCTGATGTTGCGTGAATATTTGCAGCTATATCAATCGTTTCTCCATCGCCTTACGCACCGCCTCGGCACGTGAGTTGACCTGGAGTTTTTCGTAGATATTCTTGATGTGTGCGCGGACGGTATGGCCGCTGATGAAGAGTTTCCCGGCGATGATCCTGTAGCTTTCGCCGTTGCAGAGATGTTCCAGGATCTCACGCTCCCGTCTGCTCAGCGGCGAGGCCGGGTCGGGTCCGCTCTGAAAGGAACGGATCACCCGCCGGGCAATCGAGGCGGACATGGGAGAACCGCCACGGTAGACCTCGTCGATCGATTGCAGAAGCTGGGCGGGAGACATACTCTTGATCAGATAGCCGGTTGCCCCGGCACAGAGCGAACTGAAGACGGCATCGTCATCTTCCTGTACCGTCAGCATCACCACATCGGTCTCCGGAATCCGGTCGCGCAGAATCTGTGTGGCCTCGATGCCGGAGATGCCGGGCAGGCCGATATCCATCAGGATTACGTCAGGGGGATTCTCCGGCAGGGCTTCAATCGCCTCCTCGGCATCGCCGAACGCACGGAAGCAGCGGTAGCCGGGAGAACCGTCGAGAATACGGGTCAGGGCGTGGCGGATCGTCTCGTCATCCTCGACGATCGCGACGGAAATCGGTCGGTCTTCTATTGCGCGGGTCATAGGTGGCCGTTGTTTCGTGAGCCGATTCTCTCTCCCCGGAAAAGTAAGCGGAATGTGAGGAAGGAATCAATGACCCATTTGGGGTATTTCCGCCATAGCTGCAGGTACCGGCTTTGAGGTGCGGAGCTTGATCCATTCGACACTCGTCATTCGTAAATCGAACATCCGAGTCGGTCGGCTTTGGTCTGTCAGAGGGTGTCTTAAAAGTCTCGAATTGCAGAAGGCTCTGTTGCTTGGTGGTACTTGGTGGTTTCTTCGTGTCCTTGGTGCCTTTGTGTTTTTTCACCACCAAGACCCAAAGAGCACGAAGAATCACCAAGGGGTAGAGCATGTCCCTGCTGTGTGCCTGGGACTGCTTGGACACAGAGCACACAGGCTACTTTTAAGAAACCCTCTCAGCCGTGAGCTACCTGAGCTGTCGGCCAAGAGGAACCCGTAACTTCACACATGTCCCCTCTCCGATGCCGGAACGGACAGAGAAGTCCGCCCCGAGACTTGCGGCACGCTCCCGCATCGACTTCATGCCGTAGCCGGAACTCTTCGCCTTGTCGTCGAAACCGCATCCATCGTCATCGATGCTGATGTGGAGGAGATGATCCCGAAGTCCGGCCGCAACGCAAACCGACGATGGACCGGCATGACGGGCCACATTGTGGAGTCCTTCCTTGCAGATCATCAGCACCTGCCGCCGCTGGTTCAGATCGAGCGTGATGCCGTTGAGAGCCGCATGATCGTACTGCATGGTGAAGGTAACGTCCAGATGAGCAAAGAGCGCCCCACCGGCCAGCTCAATCCGCTGCAACGTATCCAGGAGCGTGTCCTTGTCCGGATCGAGCGCCCAGATAAAATCCCGCATTCCCTGCGCAAGCTGCGCAGCGTTCCGGTCGATCTTCTCAAGCAGATCGTGCAGCTCTCCCTCCTCTTCCGCCTGTCGTCGTGCCAGCTCGGTCATGAAGAGAATGCGCGTCAGCGTGGTCCCCGCCTCGTCATGAAAATCGGCCGCGTTCTGCCGACGGACGTTCTCCCGTTCTTCTTCTCTGGCCCGCTCGATCCGCCGCTCCTCCCGCAACACCCGTTCGCGCGCCTCGATGCGGGCGCGGGTAAATGTGGCGACCGCTCCGACCCCGGCAGCTCCGTAGAGCAACCACGCCCACCATCTGCGCCACGGAGGAGGTTCCACCCCCACGGTCAGCACGGCAGGCGTTTCGCTCCAGAGTCCGTCCACATTTCTTCCCTTCACCAGAAAGGTGTATTCGCCGGGATCAAGGTTCGTATAGGTCGCCTCGGTCTTCTCCCCGGCATCGATCCACTCCTGATCGAATCCCTCAAGCCGGTAGGCGTACCGGATCATTTCCGGCTGTCGGTAGTGGAGCGCGCTGTACTCGAAGGTAACCACCGTGTCGCGCCAGGAGAGATCCAGACGCCGCACGTGAGTGACCGCACAATCGAGCATCAATCCGTCGGACTCTGCAGAACCGGCGACGACCGGAACCGGTTTGTTGAAAAGTCGGAGTCCTGTCAGCACGAGGACCGGCGGGGTCAGATCGGGAACCAGCCGGTCGGGATGGAAGCGATCGAACCCGGCGTTCGCTCCGAAACAGAGATATCCCTCGCGATCCCGGAAGGCCGATCCCAGATGGTAGGAAGAGGTGTGGAGCCCATCCGATGTGCCGAACAACCGGGCATCGATCTCTCCCTCCCGTTCACGACACCGGACAAGGCCGCGATCGGTCCCCAGCCAGAGTTCATCCCGATGTCCGACTATCGAGACGATGAAATCGGCAGGAAGTCCGCGACTCCGTCCGTAGCGGACGAAGCGGATCGATCCGTCCTCCTCCTCGATGATCCTGTTCAGACCTCCCGCGGTCCCGATCCATATCCGTCCCCGCTCATCCTCATAGAGGGACGTCACCATGTTGTTCCCCAGACTCTCCGGATCGTCCGGATCGTGCCGGAAATCCTCGAACGCATCCTCCTCTCTGTGGTATCGGGCAAGACAGACCGCGAAGCCGAACCAGAGTCGGCCCCGACTGTCCTCCAGCGAGCAGAGCATCGTCTCGTGCGGAAGATTTCCGTTGTCCGGTTCCCCCTTGGCGTAGTGGCGGAAGCGCCGGGTCCGCCTGTCGAGTCGCTGCATCCCGAGCGTGTCGCTTCCCGACCAGACGAAGCCCTCACGATCTTCCAGCACCCCCTTGATCAGTCCCCCCAGCACCGTCCGTTCATCTCTTCCGGCCAGCGTGTTGACCGGGGCGGGAAAGGCATCCAGAAGTTTCCGCTCCTCCGGATCCCACTCGAAAATCCCGTTTGCCGTTCCAACCCAGAATCCTCGTGTTCCGGGGGCGATCTGCAGCACCGTATTGTTATCCCGCATCTGCTGTTCGGTCTCCCCGCCAAGCGAATAACTCGTGCCGAGACGGTTCTGAAGATCATACGCCCACAGACCTTTGGGCGTCCCCAGCCAGTACGTGCCATCGCTCTGCTGATGAATCGCCGAGGCGGTGTCGGCCCTTCCGGCATCGTCCAGCACGTAGTGATAGTCGAAGTTGTAGCGGAGATCAAGCTGCGAGATACCGAGTCCCGTGCCGATCCAGAGCAGACCGGAACGATCCCGCAGCAGGGCGTTGACGGTCCCCCCGGCAAGCGAAAGCGAATCGACATCATCAGCTACGTAGAACGTGTAAAACCCCCTCCCTCCCTCCAG
>CBFGQN010000103.1:0-9606 GCA_965650895.1 uncultured Ignavibacteria bacterium
CTGAAAGCTGATTGCTGACCCCTCAAAGCTGAAACCTCCCCTATCCTCGCAAACCAGACGAAATCATGAGACGAAACGACGCACTCTATCGGCTGATCCGGTCGATGTCCGGGCCGGAGAAACGGTACTTCAAGGTCTTTGCCTCAAAAGGGGGAAAGGAGAAGAAGTATCTGATGCTCTTCGATGCGATCAGCAGGCAGAAAGAGTATGATGAAGAGGCATTGAAACGGCGGTTCCGGAATGAGAAGTTCGTTCGCCAGTTCAGCGTTGCCAAGAATTATCTCTACGGACTCATCATGCGGTCGCTCAGGCAGTTTCATGCCGAGGAGACCGTGGAGGCCCGGTTGCGAACGATGCTGACCGACGTGCGGTTGCTGATCGACCGCGGACTGAGCGACCAGGCCCGGAGTCTGAACGACCGGGCGACGGCAATGGCGGAGAAGTTCCAGAAACCTCTTCTGCTGTTTGAAGCCCTGCGGTTGCACGAGGAGATCAATCCGACGTTCGGTACCGATGCCGCCGAGATCGCTGCGATGAGAGAGAGGCAACTGGAAACGCTCGACAGATTGCGGGAACTTGTGGAGCGGAAAATCCTGCTCTATCATATCTCCATCCCGGTCAAACAGGGGAACATCCGGAAGGATGAGGAACGGCAGCGACTGGAGAGACTGATTGCCGATCCCCTTCTCTCCGAAGGGAGTATGCCTTCTTCGCTGGTCGGTCAAATCTATTATCACTGGAGTCACAGCACCTACGGTTTCCTGCGGCTCGACTATCCGGCCGCTTTGGAACATGTTGCGGCGATCATCCGGCTGGTGGAGGCCGAGCCGGACCGAACTCCCGACCTGATGGATTACTATCTGATGGCTCTGAACAACGCCCTTGTCCTCTACCGGCGACTTGGCCGGAACCGGGAGCTGCAGAAGACCGTCGAGACGATGCGGGGGATCGCGCAGGGACTGATGAAGAGATCGGATTCTGCCTACCGTCGGCACAACGTCCGGACCTTTGCCAGTATCTATATTCATTTGCTCGGACTGCACAGCGATGCCGGGACGTTTGATCAGGGACTGCATCTGGCCGAGGAGGCGGAGAGGGGGCTGGAGAGGTTCGGTCCGTACCTCAAGGAAGAGGAGACGACGGCTCTGCACCTGAATCTTGTCCTGATCTACTTCGGGGCCGGAAAGCTCCGACGCTCTCTCGACCACATCAACGCCGTTCTGCTTGAACGTTCCCCCGTCACCAACTCCGGGGGGTACTACGCCGCGCACCTGATCAATCTGATCGTCCACTTCGAACTGAAGAACTACTGCCTGCTGAAATACATGACGCCCTCCACCTCCCGCTACCTCTCTTCACGGAATGTCGCTCACAAGCTGGAGCGGACGATAATCGATCTGTTCGAGACACTTCCGAAGTCGAAGGGGCCGGAGGATGCGGTCAGGGTTTTTGCGCAGACGCGGGATCGGATGCTTGAGTTGCGGAACGATCCGGTTGAAAAAACCGCTTTCCGGTATTTCGGATATGTGGAGTGGCTTGAGAGCCGGATTCTTCGGCGTCCCTACGCCGAGGTCGTCCGGGAATCGTACCGCTACCGGAATTTGTAAAGCGGGTAGAATCCTAAGTTTGATCTTTTCCGACGCCCCTCTCCCCGGGGCGCTCCTCTCCGTTTGCCGGTCGGCTGCGATCTCTCCCCTCTCTTTTGTGCTCCTCCTTTTCTTTCCCTGAATCTCCTCTGTTTATACTTCTAAGTTTCGACCGATTTTGCCCGGTTTTCGCTGTTACCACCTGCTTTCCTACAGGGTTCTTTGATCGGAACGCATCCTTGTCCCTTGCGCCGAAGCGAAGCTTCAAAGAGACTTCCCGGCCTCCGCTCTGCGCAGAGGGAGGATGCCCTTCCGGAACGAACCGGAACCGACTGGAACGACAATGTATTCACAATCAATAGGGAGCAGGAATATGAAAATGCACACGACGTTTTGCCTTTGTCTGATGTTCTTCGCGGGGGTTGTCGCCCGGGGACAGGAGGTGGAGTGGGGGACGCATCTGTCGGCAACGCTGAGCAGTTTCGGCAATGCCGCCACCGCCGATCCCGACGGCAATTACTACATCACCGGGTTCTTCGGCGGAGGATTGAATTTCGGGGGGAGCCAGAACCTGAACGGAGCCGGATTCGGCGATCTCTTCATCGCAAAGTATGGTCCGGACAGAACGCTCCGCTGGGTGCGACAGGGGACCTCGCAGGGCTGGAACGGCGGCCGGGGAATCGCCGTTGACGGGGATGGGAACGTCTTTGTGGCCGGACGGATCGAGGGGACGACAACCTTCAGCGGCAAGTCGGTGAGTGGAGTGGGGGAGAACGATGTGGTGCTGGCGAAATATTCGTCGAGCGGCGATATCCTCTGGGTGACGAGCGGCGGCGGAGCCGGTATGGACTGGGCCAACGGCGTGACGGTCGATGCCGACGGGACCAGCTATGTGGTCGGTTTCTTCTCCGGCAGCGCCACGTTCGGAACGGCGCAACTGACCTCATCGGGAAACTACGACATCTTTGTGGCCAGCTACGATCCGGAAGGGAACTTCCGCTGGGCGAAGTCGGCCGGAGGAAGCGGACAGGATGAAGGATATGCCGTGGCGGTCGATCCGGCCGGAGACGTGTACATGACCGGTATCGCCGTCGGCAACGTCAGTTTCGGCGGCACCTCGTTTGCTGCCGGCACGAAGGCCGGATTCCTTGCGAAGTACGGAGCCGACGGTTCGTTCAAGTGGGTGAAGGGATCGGCCGGGAACAGCACCGCCGAGAGTATCTCGATCAACGGAGCCGGAGATGTCTTCATCTGCGGCACTTTCTCCGGCAATCTGACGCTCGGAACGCAATCGGCTTCCAGTGCCGGAGCCGAGGATGTCTACGTAGCACGGTATGACGCATCGGGGATCGCCGGTGCCCTCTGGAGAATCGGCGGGAGCGGAAGCGACGGGACGGCAGGTTTCGGACAGGCGATGGAGGTGGTGGCCGCGCAGGACAGCGGCTTCTACGTGACGAGCAGCTTCTCGAACAGCCTGACGCTGGGTGAGCTTTCAGCCGAGAGTGCGGGGGAGATGGACATCTTCCTGGCCCGTTTCGGCAAGAGTGGTGATGCCCGCTGGATGGTGACCGCACAGGGGACCGGACGGGAGCACTTCGTCTCGCTCGGCGTCGACGGCTACAACAACTGCTATCTGCTCGGCAACTACTTCTCGCCGACCTGCACCATCGGTTCGATTACCCTGCCGCGCACCGGCACGATCGATATGCTGATCGCAAAGGTGAAGGATCTGTCGGTCTCCGGAGGAGAGTTGCCGAAAGCAACCTTCAGCAACACCCGGATCAACTTCGGAGAGATTCGCATCGGTTCTTCCACGAGCCGGACGATCACGGTCAAGCCGGGAAGTGGCGCCCCGCTTGAGATTCGCAAGGTCTATCTGGACGATCCGGCGGCCGCTTCCAAGGGCTTTACGCTGACCGCTCCCGATGGGGGCGATCTTCCGGCGTCGCTCATCGATCCTTCACAGGAACTGGAGGTGACGCTCAAGCTGGATTCGCGGGTGGAGGGGGATGTTTTTACTTCGCTGGTGATCGAGACGAACGATCCTCTGGCTCCGAAGACGACGGTCTCGGTCTCGGCCTACGGCACAACCGGAACCGGAGAACTTCCGACAGCCGTCCTGAGCACGACGGAACTCGATTTCGGAAAAGTGGCGGTCGGCTACAACAGCCGGAAATCTTTCACCATTACCGGCGGAAATGCTGCCGGACTGGAGGTACAGAAGGTCTCCTTCCGCGAACCGGGGAGTTTCGACATGGGGTTTGACCTGATTGCGCCGGAACGGAATGATCTGCCGATCTATCTGAATCCCGGAGAGAGTCTGGAAGTGATCGTGGAATTTACCGCTGCCGAATACGAACCGGTGGAGGCGACGCTGGTGGTGGAGACGAACGACGGACTGGAACCGGACCGGGAGGTGACGGTGCGGGGGAAGGGGAGCAACCTCCCGAAGGCGGAGCTTGACGGCTTCAGTCTGGACTTCGGCAAGACGAAGGTCGGGATTCCGGTGGAAGGGAAAGTGCGTGTGACCGCCGGAAGCGATGCCGGGCTGACGATCAGCGCGGTTTCGATCAACGGTGCGGGGAAGGATGACTACCGGATCGTCTCTCCGGCATCGACAACGCTGCCGCTTGAACTTGAAGAAGGGGAGACCAGAGAAATGATTCTTGAATTTACGCCGCAGGATACCGGAATCTCCGAGGCCCGCATTCTTATCGAAACGAACGATCCTTTCCTTCCGGAGGCTGCCGTTGAACTGAGCGGGTACGGCGAGCCGACATCGGTCTCCGGCGTTGCCGAAGAGAGAGGATTCAGGGGGGCATTCTCTCTGCTTCCCAATCCGATGTACCGTAATGGAGAAATCCTTCTGGACTTTCAGGTGCGGGGGGAGATGCGGGTGAGTGTGATCGACATGAGCGGCAGGAAAGTGCTGGAGGTCTACGAAGGGGAGTATCGCGGAGGAGAGATGCGCATCTCCTGCGACGTGCGCGGACTTGAGACCGGGACCTACTTCTGCATGGTCGAGATCGGGGGAGAACAGTTCTATCGGATGCTGGCAGTACGGAAATAAAACCGAAGGTACCATTTACTTGAGGCCGGCTTCCGCGTGACGAGTGCCGGGTATCCACACTGCCGACGGATGCCCGGCACTTGTCGTTTCCGGAAATATCCGAGTCTGCCGGTCAGCCGACGGAAAGATCCGTGCCGATCCGTTCAATCCGTCCGATCTGTGTACTATTACCCTGAGAACGCACATCAAACGGAATGGAGAAGGAGATATGCAACGGAAGATCATCGGCTTTCACCGGGATGAAGAAGATCACTGGGTTGCCGAACTCGACTGCGGTCACGGACAGCACATGCGCCACACGCCCCCTTTCTTCGAGCGCCCCTGGACGCAGACCGAGGAGGGACGGCGTTCGCGACTCGGAACGACGGTGGAGTGCGTCAAGTGTGATCAGTTCGAGTGGCCGGAAGGGCTGACGGAATTTCGGCGGACACCGGAGTATACCGGCGAAACGATGCCCGAAGGACTGCGGAAAGATCACGCAACGAAGGAGGGGGTGTGGGGGAAGATCAACGTGATCGAAGGAGAAGTGATCTATCGACCGGAAATCGGTGGGCCGGTCCGCCTGGATCCTTCCCGTCCCGGCATTGTGGTACCGGAGATGAAACACAGTCTGGAGAGGATCGGAGATGTCCGGTTCGTTGTGGTGTTCTATCGTCCCCCGGTCAATTGATGTTCGGCAAGTCGGGGAGAAGGGGATCAGACGGAATAATCACTGTACATCCGGATCCAGAACGACTTCCAGAGTCCCTGCATCGGCCCCGGTTGCCACGCTGATTCCCTCCGGAAGCATACCGGCGGTGCCGAACGTCTCTTCGGTGATTTCCCTGATCTTCCTCTGCGTCAGCGGAAACTCTCCTTCCCGGCTGTCGGGTAGAAGAAGGGAGACTTGACCGATCGTTGTCATATTCGAGATTCCCCGCAGCAACGCTTCCCGGAACAGCCGTTCTCCTTCCTCCCGGTCGGTCGGGATAGGGATAACAAGTATTCTGCGGTTTCCTTTCTCCACCGGATTCCGGACAAACCGGACGATCATCGTGTCCTGTGCCGAGGTCCGGGTGCCGCTGCTGTCGACCACGTTCAGCACGGCAATCAGGGGAGTTTCCTTTCCGGCGGTATCTCCTCCGGCAATAGCGTCCCAGGCAATGTCTTCCGGATCGGCTGCATCGGAGTACCGGGCGACGATCTTCTCTCCCTGACTGATTGTGATCGACCAGGAGGCGAGGCCTGCTTCTGCGGTGATTCGGGGGGCGATGCGGATCGTGGGAGGGTGAAACCGACGGGTGATCCGTTGAACGATCAGGGGGGCCTTCATCTGTTCGGGAGAGAGCCGGATGCTGATCTCCTGCTGTTCTTTCCCTCTCTCCTTCACGCTGATTCTGTCCGGCTCGACAGACCAGACATCGTGCAGATAGTCGACAACGTTTGCGATGCGACGACGCAGAAGTTCGGGGTCTCCGCCGACCGGAACGCCCGCTTCGATGTTCAGCAGAGCGGTCGGGTTGTTTCGCAGGCGTTCCCCGATGATGTTCAGCAGTTCGCGTCTGACCGACTCCACATTCCCCTGAATCGAATCGACCGAGAAGGTGCCGACCCGTTCCGCAGAGAGCAGGCGGTATCGTCCGGAGAGGCTCTCCTCTCCCGGGTTGAATTCCAGTGTGGTCGGGAGCGTGACGATGACCTCTTCCCGTATCTCGCCGGTGAGGATACGGGCGGAATCCGATCGCTGAAGATGTTGGTCGACGCTGAAGATGTCGAGCGTTGCGCTCGGAGGGGGGAATGTGCGGGCCGTATCGTTCGGCAATCCATTGTCGTTCCCCTCATTCTCGGCCAGGGGAGGAGTCGCGGGAGGCTCGGATGGCGGAAAGGCGTAGCGGAGCGAAAGGTGAAAGCCGCCGCTCAGCGTGGATCGTTGAAGTTCGGCTACAGGACCGAGCAGATCGAGTCGCAACGAGAGGCCCGGTACGATCTGCAGACGTTGTCCGGCCGGCAGGCGGTACTCCCCCCGGACGACTCCGCCGAATCCGAACGGCCGGATCGAAAAGGATGTTCCTCCGGTCATCTCCCGTTCCACCGATCCGTCCTCAAAAAGGCGTGAAGGGGGACCGAGCAGGTAATCGTACTGACCGAATTCTTCTCCGAACTGATAGCTGAAGGCGGGACCGACGGCGAGCTCAACGTGATCCCCCAGGGCAATCGTGCCGAGAACTTCAAGTTGCAGCGTGGAGAAAGAGGAAAGGAACCGGAACTCCCGTTCCAGCTCCACCACGGCATTCTCCTCCGGATCGTAGATCCGTTGCGGGTCGAGCGGCAGGGCAGTGAAGCGTTCGAAGCTCCTGCTCCATCCCAGACCGAGTGCGGTGCCGACGTTCCCCCCCGGAAATCGCGGGAACCGGATGCTCCCGGCGATCCGCAGGCGTTCGCTCAACCCGTCGGAGAAGAGACCGCAGCCGGCCGATCCGTCGAACACGGGAAATTCACCGAATGCGTTCCCCCGTTCGTATCCGGTCTCGATACCGAGAACAATCGGCGGCTTTTCCTTTTGCTGGGCGGTGAGGGAAAAGAGGGGGAAAACGATCAGACATGCGCGGAGCAGGATCCGGAGGGGAGCTCGATGCGGTGGAACGTACAGCCGGAAGAACGCAGAAGAGACTTCCGCACACCGGGTGAGTTCCGTTGTCGTGGTGATGTCGATCCGGTCGTGCATGGTCTACTCCCTGATCAGCCGACCAGTGAAGAGGCGCTGACCGATCCACAGTTCGATAAAGTAGTGGCCGGTCGGCAGATCGCGCAGATCAAGTCTCTTCTCCTCGGTCTCTCCGGTCCCCTCCGGAAGGCTCTCCTCCCGCAGGAGTCCACCCCGCAGGTCGGTGATCCGGACCGATACCGAAACTCCTTCGGGAGCGACATAGCTGAGGGTAATATCTTCTCGTGCCGGATTCGGTGCGGGAGGGGCGGCAAAGCCCCCCTTGCCGAATCCCGGTATCCTTCCGACTTCGCAGCCGTGGACGATCACCAGGCCCGGATTGGTTTCCGGCACCGGGAGGGCTGCCGGAGGGACAACCGTGAGTTCAACCTCGTTCTGCGGATCGGCGGTGAGAAGTCCCTCGAAATCGATCCGGAAGAGTTCCGTTCCGGCGATCCGCTTTCCGTTGCCGCTCTGCAGAAGCAGGTCGATCGTGCCGGCTTCGTCATACTGGCGGAAGATCTTTATGTCGGGACTGATCGGAACCACCGAGCGGGGAAAGAGTGCGTCCGGGTCGAACCGTATCCGCATCTGCAGTTCCGTTATCTCTTCTCCTTCGGCAATCGGCGGATCGGCCCGACAGATCAGACCCCGCACCGTGCCGACGTCGACTTCGGTCGTGTCCAGTCCGAATGTCCGGTCGACGACGCCCTGTTGTGTCACCACTCCCTTGACGATGATTGTGGCGTTTCCTCCGTTGGACTTGATGATCACCGGCTCCTCGAAGGTTCCCGGCTTTTTGAAGGAGAGGGAGAGGGAGAGGCGGATGGAACTGTCTCCCGGAATCGGATTCGGAGGTTGCGGTCCCTGTGCCGACAGTTTCAGCAGATCCGTATCGATCTGCCCGATTGCTTCCAGTCGCAGCGGTTCGTACCGCCGTCTGCCGAGATTGGCGAGCGTGACGATGGTGTCGACCCCGATCGATGTGATCGCTCCGAAGTCGATCGTATCCGGATTGACCCCCAGAGTGGGATTGAAATTGAGGATACGGCGGGAGAGGGTGATCGACGACCATCCGTCCGATGTCTGATCGGCGACCGAGGCCACCAGCAGAAGAGAGTCGCGCAGGGCCAGGAATCCACTTCCCGGATTGGAGACATTGTCGTCAATGTCGTTGTTGGTAACCTGAGTGAAGGGAGTCCACGTCGTACCGGCGTCGTGGGCATAGCCGATCTCCCGGTCGGATGTCGACTGCCCGTTGCTCAACACATATCCGGCCACGACGTGTGTGGCTCCGTAGCGGTCGAAGGCAAGCGAAATATTATCGAACCGGTAAAGGTCCCCTTCGGCAATCGTCCGGACCCCTTCCCATCCCTGCCGGTCTCCCCGGATTCCTTTCAACGCAGGGAGACGACCGGATGAATGATCACTGAAGACAATGTGCAGAACGTTGTTCGGGCCAAGCGTAATCGGGGCCGGGTCTGCGTTCCCGTACCCGTCGCGGACGGCGACGATCACCGGCGGGTTGTAGGTCCCGTTAAGGCCGCGAAGGTAGAGAACCGTCGATGTCGGGTCGGACACCCGGTTGCGGGCGACGAACGTCAGATGGAGTTCGCCGGAGGGGGCGACGGCCAGTGACGGGGAGCGGTTGACGGCAAAGGGAGAGGGGATCGGCGTTGGCCGGTTCCAGATTCCATCGGCGGAGCGACGTATATACAGCAGAGAATCGTTCCACTCGAAGACCAGATGCAGGTTGCCCGACGCATCGATGCCGGAGGCGGCCCCCTCGCCGATCAGATCGCAGAATCCATCCCCGACCAGCTCCAGTGTATCGAAAATGTTGTTGTTGCCGGTGACGTCGGTTGTTCCGTATTGAAGACAGGGGGTATTCCTTCCGATCGCGGTGATGAAGTGCAGGGCGGAGTTCGAGTCGGTGTTCAGAAGATTGACCGGATTGTAGACGTAGGGGGTACCCGGATCCTGGCGCCGGATGGAATACTGGACGCTCCAGGGAATTTCCGCCTGCATCAGCCAGTGGTGGACCTGATCGGAGCTGTTGTAGATGATGTAGGTGTCAAGCTCCGGCGTGATGACGATACAGGGGGAGGAGAGGGTGTCTCGACCGGTAAAGATGTCGCTGGACACCCAGTTCCCCTGTGCCCGAACGGATGCCGTCGAGGTGTGGAACAGGACAATCCCTGCCGCAAACAGAAAGGGGAGGATAGATTGGCGTACATCGTACCGGTGGTGTTGCATCTGCCTCTGAC
>CBFGQN010000104.1:0-9599 GCA_965650895.1 uncultured Ignavibacteria bacterium
GTCATTCGTAAATCGAAAATCGTCATTCGAAACTCCTTCCCGATGGCCTGCTCTTTGCTTCGGGGCCGGGTGGATGCGCCCGGCAGTTCCGGGGTGTCCCCGCGTCGGCTAAAGACCAACGGCTACCGTGATTTCGTCATTCGACTTTCCTTCGCGATGGAGTGCTCTGCGCTTCGGGGCCGGGTGGATACGCCCGGCAGTTCCGGGGTGTCCCCGCGTCGGCTAAAGACCGACGGCTACCGCGATTTCGACATTCGTCATTCGACAATCGAACGTCATTCGCAAATCGAAATTCGTCATTCGACAATCCGAATTCACCCCCTCCTCCTGACCGTCCCCAGAATCCTCGGGCCTCGGGCTCCGGTGACGCTCGGGACGTTGCTCGGGATGCCGTGGAGCGTGGCCCAGGCCAGGATGGCGAAGCAGATTGCCTCCTTTGCGTCGGCCGGAACCCCGTAGCGGTCGCTTGGCAGGACCTCGGGTCCGGCGGCTTCGGTCCGGAGCATTTCCATCAGAATGGTGTTTTTCGCCCCTCCGCCACCGACGATGATTTCATCGACCGAGGCGACGGGGGCAACGTGGCGGTCGATCGCATTGATGATCGATCGCGCCGTTACAGCCGTCAGGGTCCGGATCACGTCGGCATCGGAACGTCCTTTCTTCTTTCCCGAACGGGCACACTCCACGCCCCGCTCCTCCCCGAAGCGTTCCCGTCCGGTCGATTTCGGCGGGGGTTCGGCAAACCAGGGATCGGCCAGGATCAGGTCGAGAAGCTCCGCATCCACCTCCCCGACCGAGGCAAGTTCTCCCCCGGCATCATAGTTCTCTCCGCGCAGCTCCCGCATCGCCGCATCGATCAGGACGTTCCCCGGTCCGGTGTCGAAGGCCAGAAGCCGGTTGGGGTCGAGTTCGCAGGGGAGCCAGGTCAGGTTTGCCATGCCGCCGATGTTCAGGGCCACGCGGTTGCTTCCCGGTTTGTGCAGCAGCAGTGCATCGCAAAACGGGACGAGCGGCGCCCCCTCCCCACCGGCAGCTACATCGGCTGTTCTGAAATCGTTCACCACAACGGATGAAAGCTGTTCTGCAATAACGGCCGCGGAGCCGATCTGAACGGTGACGCCGTGCGGAGGATCGTGGTAGATCGTCTGTCCGTGGAGTCCCACCGCGTCAAGCTCCCCGGGAAGGATGCCGTTTGCTTTCAGTCCGTCGGTGACGGCTTCGGCGTAGAGTATCCCCAGCTCCACATCAAGCTCGAACGTTCGTCGCAGCGGCAGTTCTCCGGAAGAGGCCGAAAGGAGCAGACGCCGGATCTCCGGATCATACGGTCGTTCGGCAACGCCCCGCAGCCGCCAGACCGGCCTCCCCTCCTCTTCCCGAATCTCCAGAAAGGCAACGTCGATTCCGTCAAGCGAGGTGCCGGACATGATCCCGGCAATCAACAGAGAATCCTTTTTGCGAAGATGATCGAGCAGCATGTCCCTTTCCGTTTCTTCTACTTTTCGACGCTGTTTCCTGAGGCTGTTTTCCGACGCTACTTTCTCAGTCGAAGCGAGTTTGTGACGACGCTGACCGAACTGAAGGCCATCGCCCCTCCGGCAATCATCGGGTTCAGCAGACCGAAGGCGGCAAGGGGAATGCCGACGATGTTGTAGAAGAAAGCCCAGAAGAGATTTTGCCGGATGATCCGCATCGTTCGCGACGAGAGGGAAAGCATGTCGGGAACGTGGCGGAGATCATCTCCCATGATCGTCACGTCGGCAGCAGACGAGGCCACGTCCGTCCCCCCCGCCATGGCGATACCGATGTCGGCAATCGTCAACGCGGGGGCATCGTTGACTCCATCTCCCACCATGCCGACCTTCCGTCCCTCACCCTGCAACGATTTGACGACCTCTCCCTTCCCTTCTGGCAGGACTTCGGCAAACACCCGTTCGATGCCGGTCTGTGCGGCAATCCCCTCGGCTATCGCCCGGGAGTCGCCGGTAACCATGATCGGTTCGATCCCCATCTCCTTCAGTCTCGCGATCATCTCCGCAGCTTCCGGCCGGACCTTGTCGGCAAGGACAAAGGCACCGGCAATCCGTCCATCGACCGCGACCCAGACTGCCCCGTCGGGAACACCTTCGATACCGCCAACTGCATCGGCCATCCTTCCTTTCTTCCCGACAACGATCCGATGTCCCTCCACAACCCCCGAAACTCCGGCCCCGGCCTCCGTGCCGAACTCCTCGACCCGATAGAGGGGAAGCCGACGGGAGGCGGCGAAGGAGACAAGGCTTGCGGCTATCGGATGCTCCGATCTCCCCTCGACCGAGGCGACAAGGGAAAGGAGAAAGTCGGGGTCCGTATCGTCGGCGGTAAAGGAATCGACCACCTCGATCTTCCCCTCGGTCAGCGTTCCGGTCTTGTCGAAGAGCATCGTATCGAGTCCCCCGGCCCGCTCAAGCGCCTCGGCGTTCCGGATCAATATCCCCTGTCCGGCTCCCCGTCCGGTCGATGCGATGATGGCGGTCGGGACGGCAAGTCCCATCGCGCAGGGACAGGCGATCACCAGAACGGCAACGGCCGGGATCAGACTCTCGGACAGCGATCCGTCGCCGAGCAGAGCGTGGAGGGCAAAGGTGAGGAGGGCAATGCCGAGGACGATCGGAACGAAGATGCCGGCCACCCGGTCGGCCAGTCGCTGCACGGGCGCCTTGGAACTCTGTGCCTCCTCGACGATCTTCATGATTCCGGCCAGGACCGTCTCCCCTCCGATATGTCCCACCCGCATCGTGAAGGCTCCCCCCAGATTGACCGTTCCGCCGACAACCTCTTCCCCTACCTTCTTCTCGACCGGTCGGGATTCTCCTGTCAGCATCGATTCGTCCACGATCACACTTCCTTTTTCAACCATACCGTCGGTCGGGACGCTTTCACCCGGCTTGACAAGGAGGAGATCTCCTTCCCGCACAAAATCGGTCTCTACATCCTCGATCTCCTCCCGCTCTCCCGTTATCCGGTGACTGACCGCCGGAATCAGCGAGGCCAGGTTTCGCAGCGCATCGGAGGCTTTATCCTTTGCTCGGGCTTCAAGCCAGCGACCGAGAAGGATCAGGGCGACGATCACCGCAGCGGTCTCGAAGTAGAGATGGTGCGGATCGACGCCGGGAAGAAGATCGGGAGCAAAGACGATGACGGCGCTGAAGAGCCAGGCCGCCCCGGTTCCGAGAGCGACCAGTGTGTTCATGTCGGCGGTCAGCCGGCGCAGGTTCCGCAGGGCGACCTGGAAGAACTCGCGCCCCGGACCGAAGAGGACAACGCTGGTCAGAACGAACTGGACGATGTTGAGAGTTCCGTGATACGGTGCGATCAGCGAAGCGAACGGAGGCACGACCATCGGTCCCATCGCGATCACGAGAACGATAAGCGTCAGCGGAAGCGCCGTCAGCGTATCGCGACGGAGGATCCGCGCCCGTTCGGCCTCCGGCGAGATGGTCTCGTCATGTTCTCCCGGCAGCGACGCACCGTATCCGGCCCGTTCCACCCGGTCGATCAGGTTCTCCACCGGAACGTCGGAATCGACCTTCAGCCGCGCCTTGTGCGTGGCCAGGTTGACGGCGACTTCATGCACCCCCTCCTCTTTCCGCAGAACTTTCTCGACGCGGGCAACGCAGGAGGCGCAGGTCATCCCGTCGATGTTGAGATCCAGAAGGAGATCATCCTTCGGGGAGTCCGACTCCGCCGGAGAAGAAGGCTCCGGCTGTACCATATCGTGCGGTTGTATTTTCATTTGTCGATTTTCGATTTGCGAATGTCGAATGAGGGGAAGTTCGATTGGTGATTTTCGATTTGAGAATATTGAATAGGGGGAATTTCGATTGGTGATTTTCGAATGTCGATTTGCAAGGCATTCTCCAATCCATTCGATAATTCCGGAATTATCATTCGACATTCGCAAATCGAAAATCACCAATTCCCGGGTTGTCGCCCGGCGCAAGGTTTTGCGCCCCTGCAATTCCCTCCCCCACAAACTCCATGAACTCCCTACACTCTCCTCTCGATACTCTCCTCTCGATAAACTCAAATCTACCATTACCCAATGAATCTCTCCGGAACCGAACAAGTTCTTGCAGATCGACTCCGGTCCCCCTACCTTTCCGGCATGAAACTTGGAGCACACACTTCGATTGCGGGGGGACTGCACAGGGCGGTGGAGCGGTCGGCGACGTTCGACGGCACGGCATTGCAGATTTTCTCGAAAAACAACAATCAATGGGTTGGAAAACCATTGACGGATGAGGGGGTGGAAGAATGGTTTCGGGTCGTAGCCGCCTCGCCGATCGATCCGTCGGCGATCGCGATTCACGACTCCTATCTGATCAACCTCTGTTCGCCGAACCCGGAGACCTTCGCCAGGTCGTACAACGCATTCATCGACGAACATCAGCGGGCCGAGCGGCTCGGCATCCGTCTGCTGAACTTCCACCCCGGGGCGGCGATGGGACAGGAGCGTGACCGGGCGATCGGGATCATCGCCGAACAGATCAACCGGGTCCACGAGGAGACAAAGGGCTTCCGGACGATTTCGGTTCTGGAGACGACGGCCGGTCAGGGGTCGACCATCGGCTACCGGTTCGAGGAACTGGCCGCGATCATCGAAATGACCGACGACAAGGATCGCATAGCGGTCTGCATCGATACCTGTCATATCTTTGCAGCCGGCTATGACATCGGGAGCGAGCGGGGATACGAGGAGACGATGGAGGAATTCGATGCCGTGATCGGTCTGGAGTATCTGGTTCTCTTCCATCTGAACGACTCGAAGAAGGAACTCGGCTCCCGGGTTGACCGTCACTAACATATCGGCAAAGGGATGATCGGCGAGGTGCCGTTCCGGATGCTGATGGCCGACGAACGTTTCGCCGACGTGCCGATGGTGATCGAAACGCCGAAGAGCGCCGATCTTCACGAAGACGTGGAGAACCTGGGCCTGCTCCGGAGCTTCATCCCGCAAGGCACCCGCAGCAGACCGCGTAAAGTTGCTATACCTGATTGATGAATACTCACAGTTGATGATTACCGACAAGGGGTTACTCAGATTCTATCGCATCAAGCGTCTGCAACGGAGCATCGAGTACGTGCTGCTGTTTTCGCTCTTCCTCTTCTTTCTGATCGCCTACTACGGCTACTACAGACTGTATATCATCCTGATTCTGGCACTGATCTTTTTCGGACTCAACATACAACTGACCCGGCAGCGGGAGCGACGGCGGACGGCACCGCGACTGAACCGGACGGCGATCATCACCGACATGATCGAATCGATTCTCTTTCTCCTGCTGGTTCTGCTGATGTCCCTTCCCTCGATCTTCGGCACCCTTTTCGGTTCAACGCCCCAGGAACACTACGCCCTGATCGCCTCGATCCTCTGCGGGATTTTTCTGGGAGGACTCGTCGGGGAGATCCGGTTTCAGCTTCGGGCGTTTCCCCTGCTTACGCATGAACGGCAGGAGAACTACGTACAGAACCTGAAGCGTTCGATCGTTCTCCCCTACTTCACAATGAAAAGAGGGAACTGAGAGAGCGGGTAAAGATCTTCGTCGCAGGAGCCGACGAAAGCATGAAGAGAGAAGGATAGATCACCGAAGCTCCGTACCTTTGCACTGTATGCATACCAACAGCACGTTCATGACGGGAAGGACCGAACAGTTTTTTGAACAGTCGCTCAGAGAGAGCGCCGAGGTAACCCTTGCAACCATCGAAGCCTGCGGCCCGGACGTAAGGGCAGCGGTAGAAGCGGTGGTGGAGACCTATCGAAACGGCGGGAAGGTTCTCCTCTGCGGCAACGGTGGCAGTGCGGCCGACTGCCAGCATCTGGCAACCGAACTGATGATCCGCCTGAGTCACGATCTGAACCGCCCGGCCCTCGGGGCGATTTCCCTCTGCACCGATCCCTCCAACCTGACCGCCGGAGGGAACGATATAGGGTTTGAGAATGTCTTTGCAAGGAATGTCGAGGGACTGGGTCGTGCCGGAGACGTCCTGATCGGCATCTCGACGAGCGGTCGCTCGGAGAATGTCCGCCGGGCAATCGGCAAGGGGAAAGAGATCGGGATGAAAACGATCGGACTGCTGGGGGGTGACGGCGGGACGCTGAAGGATGAATGCGACATTGCCGTTGTGGTCCCCTCCGGCAACGTTCAACGTATTCAGGAGATGCACATCAAAATCGGCCACGTCTTGTGCGAAACCGTTGAACAGGAACTCTTTGGAGAAGAACGATGATCAAACGTCTACCCATGCCGACCCTTGCCTGTATTCTTTCCCTCTGCCTGACGCTTCTCTCTGCTGCAAACCTCCAGGGTCAATCGGCCAACCGCTCGGTCCGCGCCTCCAGTCCCGCATCGGCAGCCGTCGATTCGGTTTCGGTCCTCAAACGGCTTTCAGGCGACATCCGTTCGCTGCTGACGATGACCAAAGAGGTCAACAGCGGCGATGTCGGCATCAAGGTCGTCTCCCTGCGCAACGGGAAACCCCTCTTTGAACTGAACGCCGGGAAACCGTTGACGCCGGCATCCACCACAAAACTGTTGACGACGTACAGTGCGTTGCTCCTCTTCGGATCGGACTATGAAATCCCGACGACCGTTTTCGCCGGGAAACGTCCCGAGAACGGCGTCATCAAGGGAGATCTCTACATCAAGGGGCACGGCGATCCCCTCTTCTCGGTCGGCGACATCGACGAACTGATCGCGCAGTTGAAGAGTGCGGGCATCAAGAGGATCGAGGGGGACATCGTCGGCGACGGGACATATTTCGACGACGTCTACGAACGGAAGGACTACAGCGGCGATGCCGACCACGTGGTCGACCTGCCGCCGGTGGCCGCCCTCGGTATCGAGAACAACATGGTCACGGTCGTCGTCTCCTCGTCGCGCACCGCCGGGCAGCTCTGCAACGTGCAGACCTTCCCCTCCTCCTCCGGCTTCCAGATCGTCAACTCGGCCAAATCGTATGCGTCGAGCGGACGGAAATCCTCGAAGAAAAAATCGCGTCGTCGCCGAAGCTCGCTGGAACCGATGGTGCCGGACAATTCCGCCCCGTCGGCACCGGTCGGCAGATTCGGCGATGAGGAGTACGCGGCCGGCAAGTCGGGGGGGCTGGAAGAAGGCGTTTCGATCAGTCTGACGACCGACGATGACGGACGCCAGACCATCCGCGTCTCCGGAACGCTCGGGGTCAACAAAACCGTCAGCAAACGCTACGAGATCAAGAATCCGGCCATTGTGGTTGCCGGTATGGTCTACGACCGGCTCCGCACGCGCGGCATCGAGATCACCGGCGCAATCCGCTCGGCAGCCACACCGGAAAAGGCAACGGCACTGGCCGAGTTCCGGCGTCCGCTGGTGCAGGTACTGGACCCGGTGATGAAGGCAAGCCACAACCATTACGCCGAGCATGTCTTCAAGATGATCGGGGCGGCAAACGGATCGGGCAAGGGAGGACGAACGGCCGCCCAGGCGCAGGGGGCGATCCGCCAGTGCATGGAAGCCTCGTCGGCTCCGTTCGAGTCGTGCGTCGTCAACGACGGCTCGGGTCTCTCCCGCCGGAATCTGATCTCCGCCGACGTTCTGGCAACCACTCTTGTGGCCGCCTATAACAATCGTCCCCTCTGGAAAGCGTTATATGAAACCATGTCGGTGGCCGGGAAGGACGGAACGCTTCGCAAGAGGATGAAAAGCTCGCGAGCCGAGGGGAACGTCCACGCAAAGACCGGGACACTCAGGAACGTCTCGGCTCTGGCCGGATACGTGACGACCGCCGACGGCGAGATGCTCGCCTTTGCCATGGTCAGCAACGGATACAATGTGGGGACCTACAAGAGCGTTGAGAACAAGGTTGCCGAACGCCTTGCCGATTTCACCTGGAACGAGGAAGAGGTTGCGCAGAAGTAGCCGGAGAGTAACTGAAGGGGCTGCTCGGGTGTCTTTTACGGGCGGATGGGGTGGAACTCCCAATTGTAACTATTTCGGAGAACCCTGGGCGAAGGTCTTGCCTCCTTCGATTCTGTTGCTGATATTTGTGCGCGGTTCAGACATCCTGCCGGAACCGCTTTCCAGTGAAGACAAGTTGCCTTTGACGACTTCATGACCTTTTTCCGCCGTTGTTGCGGAAAACCATGAGTGGATAACCCACTTCATCTTTGCCGGTATTTTCCTCAGCATCAAACGTTCAGTCTGACTCTGCACAGAGTCAACGGAAAGCTTGCGACGGGCCGGAGACAGGCAAGAGGAGTCTGTTGGTCAACAGGTACGGACAGACCGGCGGCGAAGACCATCGCCTCTCAATACTCAGCAAGTCAATCAACACACATAATTTTTTCATTCACTATAATTCTCGTACAGGAAGCATAACGATGCCTGCCACAGCAGATAAGAAAAGAACCAAATCCCGAAAAGGAAGAACAAATCACGACAAGGGGAACAGTGAGAGAGGGAATAGTGAGAGGGGGAATAGCGAGAGAGGGAACAGCGAACAACTCCCCGAGGAGAAAGGGAACGGCGAGAACGGAAACGGCGAAAAGCTCTTTCATGATCTTGCCGAACTGAAATCCAAGCGGATCGTCGAGCTGACCCAGATCGCCAAGCGACTCGATATTCAGGGATACAGCGATTACCGGAAACAGGAACTGATCTTCAAGATCCTCGAGGCCCAGTCCAACCAGGAACGGAAGGAAGGACTCGACAGCAACATCCGGTTCTCTGAAGGTGTTCTCGAAGTGCTGCCGGACGGGTACGGCTTCCTTCGGTCAGCCGACTACAACTACCTCCCCTCTCCCGACGACATCTACGTCTCCCCTTCCCAGATCAAGAAGTTCCAGTTGCGCACCGGCGACACCGTCTCCGGACAGGTCCGCTCCCCGAAGGAAGGGGAACGCTTCTTTGCGCTGCTGAAGGTGGAGCAGGTGAACTATCAGGATCCGGAGTCGATTCGCGACAGGACGATCTTCGACAACCTGACGCCTCTCTACGCAAACTCACGGGTCAATCTGGAGACGACGCCGGGCGAGTACGCCATGCGGATCATGAACCTGATTACGCCGATCGGTAAAGGACAGCGCGCACTGGTCGTCTCGCCGCCGAAAGCCGGCAAGACGGTTCTGCTGCAGAAGCTGGCCAATGCCGTCAGCCGGAACCATCCGGAGATCAAGCTGATCGTTCTACTGATCGACGAGCGTCCGGAAGAAGTGACCGACATGGAACGCTCGGTGCAGGCCGAGGTGATCGCCTCAACCTTCGACGAGCCGCCGGAGAGACACGTGCAGGTGGCCGAGATGGCGCTGGAGAAGGCGAAGCGACTGGTGGAGGCCGGGGTCGACGTGATGATCCTGCTCGACTCGATCACACGTCTGGCCCGCGCGCACAACACCGTGATTCCCCACTCGGGCAAGATCCTCTCGGGTGGTGTCGACGCCAATGCCCTGCACAAGCCGAAGCGCTTCTTCGGTGCGGCCCGGAATATCGAGGAGGGGGGATCGCTGACGATTATCGCGACCGCACTGGTCGATACCGGTTCGCGTATGGATGAGGTGATCTTCGAGGAGTTCAAGGGGACCG
>CBFGQN010000105.1:0-9510 GCA_965650895.1 uncultured Ignavibacteria bacterium
CCACGACGGATGAGTGCGCATCCTTTCCTTCCGACTGATTGCCTGATTGCCGAGCCCCATAACTGATCATAGCTCACGGCCGACCACTCATAGCTCACGGCTCATAACCCGACAATCGGATCACTCGCTAACGACTAATACCAAGCCCCACAACTCACAGCTCATAGCTCACAACTCAAATTCTTCAATATATTCCGGAGGACTCCCCCCGATCTCTACTTCAATCAACGCTCATGGCAAAAGAGAAAACCGAATCCCGACATAACCTCCCCGCCGGGGTCTCCCGGCCTGCGCTTCGCGCTCTGGCCGCTGCCGGCTACACACATCTTGATCAGCTTGCAGGGGTGAGGAAGAAGGAACTGGAGAAGCTTCACGGCATGGGACCGAAAGCGCTTGGTCTGATTGAAGCCGCTCTGCACGCAAAGGGGAAGTCGTTGCGTGAGGATTGAGGTCTGGTGAAGATCCCTCCGCTCCGGCCCGGATGTCCGGACCGGAGCGTCGGCAATCCGGATCGCTTGCGGCGTGATACAACCGATCCGACTCTTTTTCTTTCGCTTCCCGGTCACCGGAGCCGCTGTTCACTCGACCGGTCGGCTTCGTTCCTCGTCGGCACATGAACAACTACGCCCCCTCAGCCCTCCACGCCTCCCAGCGCGTTTGTACGCTATCGAAATTCGTCGTCCACCACTCCGTGTCGAACCGGACCTGTCCCTTCCGGTTCTCCGGCGACGTCGGCATCTCCCGCTTCACGCTGTCCGGGAGCAATCCCCAGGCCTCCTCGTTGACCGGACCGTAGGCGATTGCCTCCGAGAGAGCGGCCTGTGATGTTGCCGCAACGGCGTAGGCGATGAACTTCATCGCTTCTTCCCTGCGCTCGGTCCCCTTCGGCACCACCCACCAGTCGAAGTCGAGAATGCCCCCGTTCCAGGAAAGACCGATCGGTTCCCCTTTGCTCCGCGCCGCGATCAGACGTCCGTCCACGCCGGGCGTCAGCATCACCTCTCCACTCGCAAGCAGCTTCTGCGGCTCGTCGTATGTCCGCCACCAGACGATCGGCGTTCCGGCCCCCTTCATCGCATCGCGGAACCGGGTCAGGAAAGCGAAGGCGCGGTCAAGGTCCAGCGGATAGAGTTGGTCCGGGGAGACGCCGTCGGCCATCAGGGCGATCTCCAGCGTCCGGCGCGGATCGTCATGCAGACCGCGCGGACCGGGAAGGGCAACCGGGTCGAAGAAGGTCTTCCACGGTTCGGCAACCTGATCGGCGGAGATCGAGTCGCTGTTCCAGGCGAGCAGATAGGAGAAAGACATCACGCCGACGCCGTACTCGTTGACCGCCTCCGGCATCAGTCCGGTTTTCGGAACGACGTTATAGTCGATCGGCTCCAGCAATCCCTCCTTCCCTCCGAGCAGCACCATGTTCCCCTCCACATCGACCACGTCCCATCCCGATTTGCCGTCGGCAATCGAATCCCTGAAGGCTCCGTACCCGCCGCCATACGTCCCCTCCGACAGCCTGATCCCTCTCTCTTTTCCGTACGGTTCAAAGAACGCAGCCCGCTGCGCATCCTGATAGGCACCGCCGTAGGAGACCACCATCAGTTGTGTCCCCTGGCGTTCGGAGGAATCGGTCCCCTCTTTCTCTTCTCCTTCACCGCAACCGATGCCGAGCATTGTCAGGAAGATGACGATGAAGAGATTGAACACTCTTTTTTCCTTGAAGATCTCTCTGTACTGTTTCATAGCCGAATGAACAATGTTCCCGTTCAATGAATGAAATGTGTGCTCCCCCCTCCACAGATCGACCCGATCCGGTGTTTCCTTCCCCTGACCGGCCCGCATCAATAATACATCCCGATCCGACCGGCGGAAGAATGCTACAGGGGGGCACAAAGGGGGTAGTGTGGGAACGAGTCGAAAATCAGGCGAAAAATCCGCAAAGAGACAGAGGAATATCCCGCACCCCGTTTTTTTCAGACCACGGAAATCGAGGGAAAAATTTTCCCGAAGCATTTTTCTCTTGCATATATTCCCATATGGGAATATATTTGCCCCCATGGCACGAGCAACTACCACATCCGACGCATTCAACGCCATCGCCGAACCGCTGAGGCGGGCGATTCTCAACCTTCTGGCCGGAGGAGAACGCTCGGTCAACGAGATCGCCGAGGCGCTCGGAATGAACCAGTCGCAGACCTCGAAGCACCTGCGGGTGCTCAGGGAGGTCGGGCTGGTGGAAGTCCGCAGCTCCGGACAGCGGAGACTCTACCATCTGAACGATGGCGGACTGAAACCGGTTCAGGACTGGGTAAGCTCGTTTGAACAGTTCTGGCACGAGGGACTGGATCGACTGGAACGCTATCTCAGGGAATTGCAAAAGAAGGAAGAGGAACATGATGCAAACGACTGATCGGACAGAGAAGACGGCTGAGCGGGAATTGGTGATCACCCGCCTGCTGGACGCGCCGCGCGAACTCGTTTTCCGGGCCTGGACCGAACCGGAGCACCTGATTCACTGGTGGGGACCGAACGGATTCACCAACACATTCCATGCAATCGACGTTACTCCCGGAGGTGTCTGGCATTTCACCATGCACGCTCCGGACGGAAAGGACTATCCGAACAGAGTGGTCTTCGAGGAGATCACCGAACCGGAACGGATCACATACCGGCACGGCTCCGGCGAAGAGGGGGAGGAGGGAGAATTTCACGTGACGGTGACCTTCGAGGAAGAAGAACGGAAAACCCGGCTGACGCTCAGAATGCTTTTCGCATCGGCTGAAGTACGAGCACACATGATACGATTCGGGGCGGTTGAAGGGGGGAACCAGACGCTCGGCCGGCTGGAACGACACCTGAAGGGGATGGCCTGAAAAGGAAAGAACGAGAAGGAAGACCTTGTAGACATATTCAACTCAATTCAGAACAGGAGAAGAACCATGAATGCTGAACAGGGAACCAACGGCACACCGACGGCAACAACACGGGACGTCGTCATCACGCGGACTTTCGACGCACCACGGGAACTTGTCTTCCGGGCCTGGACCGAACCGGAACACTTCAAGCAATGGTGGGGACCGAAAGGATTCACCACCCCTCACTGCACGATCGACCTTCGCGTCGGCGGTACGCTGCACGGCTGTATGCGTTCGCCGGAAGGAGAGGACTACTGGTTCAAGGGGATCTTCCACGAGATAACGCCGCCGGAACGGCTCGTCTACACCGACAGCTTTGCCGACGCCGAGGGGAACGCCGTCTCCCCGGCCGAGTACGGCATGCCCGACTGGCCGATGGAATCGACCGTGACGCTGACCTTCGAGGCAGAGGGAGAAGGGAAAACGCGGTTTACGCTTCGGCACGCCGGACTCCCGGAGGGAACCGGAAGCGACATGACCGAGGCCGGCTGGAGCCAGTCGTTCGACCGTCTGGCCGAATACGTCGCAAACGAAAGCGGACGGTAAGGAGGATATGATGAGCAGACCGAATATCATAACACAGTGGGGGGCCGCGGCCCCCTACCTCCTCAGCCTCCTGCGGATCGTTGCCGCCATCGTCTTCATGCTGGCCGGAACGATGAAGATCTTCGCCTTCCCCTCCGGCATGCCGCCGGACGGCGGAACCGCCGAGATGATGACGCAGATCTGGATCGGCGGAATGCTGGAAGTCGTCGGAGGGTTTCTTCTCATCATCGGACTTTTCACCCGTCCGACCGCCTTCATCCTCTCCGGTATGATGGCCGTGGCTTACTTCCAATTCCACGCCCCGCAGAGCTTCTGGCCCGCAATGAACGGAGGGGTTGCCGCCCTCCTCTACGCCTTCGTCTGGCTCTACTTCTCGGCCGCCGGAGCCGGTCCCTGGAGCCTGGATGCAAAGCGCTCCTCCGGACGGACCGTCAGCGGAGCGGGATTTCAATTACACGTTAACTGAGAGAACAGCAACAGAACAACATCAAGGAGAAAAAGATCATGATGCCGGAGACAACTCAGACCAGGAACGCCACCGGGCAGACCCTGACCATCACCCGTACCTTCGACGCGCCGCGAGACCTCGTCTTCGAGGCCTTCACCGACTGCAGGCATCTGGTGCACTGGTGGGGACACAAAGGCTCTTCACTCAGTCACTGCGATCTGGATCTTCGTCCGGGAGGCCGCATGCACTACTGCATCAAATCTCCGGACGGCTCCGAGATGTGGGGAAAGCTGGTCTACCGGGAAATCGAGGAGCCGGAGCGCCTCACCTACGTCGTCTCCTTCTCCAACGAGAAGGAAGAAATCACCCGCAACCCGTTCAGTGCCGACTGGCCGCTGGAAGTCTATTCGGAGAATATCTTCACCGAAGAGGACGGAAAGACGACCCTGACCATCCACACCGTTCCGGTAAACGCAACCGACACCGAGCTGGCAGCCTTCGCCGCCGGACGGGAGGGAATGACCTGGGGAACGAACGGAATGCTGGATGTGCTGGAGGAGTATCTGGCGAAAGGATAGTAAACCGCGAACGGGAACCGGTCCTTATGATTATTCTGCATGGAACGACAGGCGGGGATGTTTTCCCCCGCCTGTCGTTTTTATTTACTCTCTTCTCCTTCCTTTATACTTCCAGCCAATGAGATTGCAAGTACGTTTTCTCGAAATCATCGAGCTACAGTAGAAAACCGACTGTAATTCTCTCGCAAAATGATTTGTCGGGAGTATATCTCGCTTATCTATCCTTACCTCGACACCCCTCTCCTTTTCACTTCTTCACCGGAACATATTCAAAAGTAAAATTCAAACATGACAAAGGTCATGGTTCCCGCGTTCGGACGGTGATAAGTTTGTACCATGAACGGCGAAGATTACCCCGCCGGAAATAAAGAAAGGAATCGGAAAACACAACGGCTGGTCTGCATGCGCATATGCTACAGCACCACCATAATACATACCACTGTTATATCCTGAAGTCAGGAGGAGAGTTGTTATGAAAAGGAACGGTTTTCAGATTACGGCGATGTTTGCCGCAGCAGGCATACTGACGGTTTCGGCGATGGTATCGGTCATTGCCCAGAGCAACACGGGATTTCGCGTCGGGCTTCTGGGTGGAGTTAACTACAACTACGTCAATGCTCCGACCGAGGAGTTCGTTCAGGTTCCGAACAACACCGGCTTTACGCTGCACGATTTCTCCGGAGCTTCGGGTCTGGCAGGATACGGCGGCGTAACGGGTGAGTATCTCTTCAACGACCTGCTGGGCGTCTCCCTCCGCGCAACCTTCGATGCACGTTGCGTCGAGAAAGAAGACGGCGATGCGGTCTTTACGCCTCATCTGTGGTACGTCGGCATCGAGCCGGGATTCCGCGTCAATCTCGGGATGCCGGAACTTCACGCAATAGTGGGAGGAACCGTGGCGATCAAGATGCTGGGCGAGTATGACTATGAGCCGGGGAACGCCGAAGGAGCACAGGCGATCGCCGATCAGGAACTGCAGAACGTCAACGACGTCGCCTTCGGGGCGTGGGCCGGGTTCGGCTACGACTTCCGCCTGACGGACGAGAACTCCGGCGTCGGTCTCTACATCACACCGTTTGCAGAAGGGAGCTATCTCTTCGATCAAAAAGAACCGGACGTGGAAATGGCCGACGATGAGATGTGGAACACGCTGACGGTACGTGGCGGAGTGCAGATCAAGGCACAGTTCTGATCTCTCTTCCGGAATAAAAAGGAAATCTTTTCGGGTAAGGAACACAAGGGGAACGCGATCACGGCGCGTTCCCCTTTTTTCATGCCCTGATTTCGATACGATCCCGACGAATTCACAGCCGAAAAGGCTCCGAAAGAATTCTCTTGTACTTCCCGGGAAATCTCTCTTATTTGAAACGGGTGTATGGCCGACACAGGGCGTATCCCCGGCTTCTCATTTCCGACATTCACGGATTTCTTCATTTATAACGAACCGGGCAGAACGCATGACCTTACCCGCCGACTTCGCAGTCTACGCAGAACATTCCGACGGAATGAAAGGGGTGGAATCGGGCTGGAACGCCCGCATCTTCAACAGGATCGAGGTGCAGGAAGGATCAAATATCCGGCTGGATGCGACCACCGGAACGATCGTTCTGGAACCCGGCCTCTACCACATCACCGGCAGCTCGCAGGTCACCTACAACGACCTTGCACAAAACCCGTCGGCGCCGGGATGGAACACCGAGATTCGCCCGAACGGCGGATACTGTCGCCTGCGGTATGCCGCCGACAAGGACTGTCCCAACGATCAGGCCATCATCGTCGGCACGATCAGCAACGCCAACATGCTGCCGAGCATGGTCGACACCTACCTCAACGTCACGGACCGGACCGAGATCATTCTGGAACACCAGGTCGGCTTCGACGAAATCAGCGGCATGTATCTGCAGGACAATACGACGGGATCCTCGTGGCATGTCTTTGCCCGCATCGCCGTCCGGCACGTTGCGGCCGCCGCTGCGACGCATGAACGATCGGCTCTCAACAGCGCACTTTGTGCCGCCTTCGGAGACTATCTCCGCAATCCGGAAGCCTACCGGCGTCTGTACTGCTCGTATCTCGGCGTCACACCGAAGTTTGTTCCGATATGCACGGAAGGAGCGTGGGTCGTTCCGGGAAAATCCGTCCTTGCAGATGTGCTGGAGAGAGGGATACTCCGTTTCGGCTACGTGGATACGCCCCCCTACGTCTACCGCAGTTCCAACGGTCAACTTGCCGGGTTCGACTGGGAATTGGGGAACGGGCTGGCGGCAATCATCCGGGAACAATACTTTTTCCACGCTCCCGGCAAGGGCCTGCGAGCCGAATGGGTTGAAGTAAAACCCTCGTCCGAAGGAGATCCCGAAGCGGCAAAATTCGAGGCACTTTACGCGGGACTGGAAGAGGGACTCTTCGACATCGCCATGTCGGGCCAGGCCGATATCAGCGCCGACCCCGGATCGTCCCCCGCCGTTCACCGGGTGGACTGGACACCGCCGACCGCCCTCCTCTTCACGAACGTTCTCTACAGCGGCCGCGACGGCTACAATCTCTCCGATCTGGCCGGGGCCTCGCGCGAACGCTTCATCGCCCGGGTGAAAGAGTGGCCCGAAGTCAAGTGTATGTGTGTCGCCAATCCGGGACCGTCACCGACGAACTCGGCGGAACTCGTCAAGGCAATCAACGATGCGGGAGGGAATGCCGTTCTGGACGATACCGGCACGCTGGATTCGATCACCGAGGCGATCGAAAAACAGACCATCCATTTTTCCATAGGGGATGGAATCGCCTCGGCCTGGATCGGCAACCAGCCCGGCTTCAAGGGACTGAATCTGGACATTGCCGCCTCGACAAAACCGTTGCAGACCGCACAGCCGGTGGCGGCCTTCACACTCCGCACGCCCTGAAGCCGGCGGCACAGAAATCATCACAGACTCTCTGCAAACCATCTTCCGGTCGATATATCTTCCTGATCGGCGGGGACGTGACGTTGTCGCGTCCCCGCCTCTCCTTCATCTCTCAACGCCGACAAAAGACGTTTCGGCAACCTTCTTTTCCATCCGTGACAAATGTCATGGTATCTCCCTGGCGGCCATATTGCAGCCCATTGAAAACGGGAAACTCATCAGCTCAGACGGAGAACAGCGACATGATCGGAAGCGACGTTATGCAACAAACCCGGAACGGATATTCCACCCCTCCCGGTGGACTGGAAATAAGCGAAAAGATCTCTCCACATCGGGTCGCCGGGAACAGAAGAGAGTACGTCTTCAGCAATCACGACCTGGCCCGTCTGGTGCGGAACGCCCTCTCGTGGAGTCCTTTCCTCGAAGGCCTCACCTTCGACGTCACGGCCGCCGACGGCACCGTCACGCTGACCGGATTCAGTCCTTATCAATCGCTTCGGCACATGGCGGAGATGCTCGCCTGTACGATTCCGGGAGTGACGCGAGTTATCAACGACATCAGCTTTCCCCCCTCACCCTAATACGTCATGTCCGGGTCGGAACCAATCGCGATTCCCCTCGGTTAGGGAGGAGAATATTTGATGAACGGAAGGAGATCGAATCTCCCGAAAGCTGTGTGAACGGGTCGGGAACCCTGCGGGTCCCGTGAACTTGTGAATGGTATCGCGCTGGGATATGGACGGATCGGCATCACGTCTGTTCATCCGCTCCGTCCGTATCCTCTCATTCCTCTGCCGCTGATTCCGCGCGTATCGGCTCCCGGCATTCTTCAACACTTCCGGAAGATTCCGACCTCTCCGTCCGACACATGAAAGCTGCAAATCTCATTTTCCGAACCGGCCATGCGTCGGAGGGAAAAAGTCCACACCAACAACAAAACCGGATAGAGATCATGTCACGTACAAAAGAATGGATCGCAGCATTGACGGGAGTAACCGCCGGAGCCGGAGCCATGTATTTCTTCGACCCGCAACGGGGAAGACGCCGCAGGGCACTGGTACGGGATAAGGTCGATCATGCAGCCCACCGCATCGGCGATGAGATGCGAAAGACATCGACCGATCTGCGCAACCGCGCGCGCGGACTTGTTTACGAAGCTGCCTCGGCATTGCAAAAAACGCCTCCCCCCTCGGACAATGTTCTGAAAGAGCGCGTTCGCGCCGCAAGCGGACACGCCGTCCGGCATCCGGGCAAACTTGACGTGGAAGTGCGACAGGGAGTCGTCACCGTGCGGGGAAACCTCTCCGATCAGGAACACTCCAGCCTTATCAGACGGATCGGCAAGGTTTCGGGTATTCAGGATATCCGTGATGAGATCTCCCCTGACGGAGCGCCGGAACGGAACGGACAAAGCAAGACGAATGGCCGGATCAGTCCCGCACGCGTCGCTCTGGCCACGGCCGGTCTGCTGGCCGCCGGAGGCGTGGCAACGCTGACAAGGAAACGGTAGCGGAGAAGTGCCATGGAACTGCGGATACCGACCGGGGACGTTGTTCTGCAGGGCGATCTGGACTCGCCGGAGAGGGTCGGCGGGGTTGTCCTCTTTGCGCACGGCAGCGGAAGCGGCCGCCACAGCCCGCGCAACCGGTTCGTGGCCGAACGGCTGCGCGAAGTCGGGCTCGCCACACTCCTCATCGATCTGCTGACCGAGGAGGAAGAGCGGATCGACCGGGTCTCCGCTCACCTCCGTTTCGACCTGCCGCTGCTTTCCGGGCGGCTTGCCGGACTGGTCGACTGGCTGAGCAGAGATGAAGGGACCGCCGACGCACGGATCGGGCTCTTCGGCGCCAGTACCGGCGGCGGGGCTGCCCTGATGGCGGCCGCCGACCGACCGGGGAAAGTGGCTGCGGTCGTTTCCCGGGGGGGACGACCCGATCTTGCCGGAACGGCCCTGCCCCGTGTGCAGGCGCCGACGCTTCTCATTGTGGGAGAGCGGGACACGGAAGTGATCCGATTGAACCGGGCCGCCTTTGCGCAGTTTACCTGTCCGAAGCGACTCGAGATCGACCCCGGCGCCGGTCACCTGTTCGAGGAACCTGGAAGGCTGGAAGACCTGGCCGACCTGG
>CBFGQN010000106.1:0-9500 GCA_965650895.1 uncultured Ignavibacteria bacterium
GCGAAGAGGGTATCGATTCGGAAGCCTTGGTCTCCACGTTGGCGATCAGATTGTTGTCGGAGTCGAGATAGGCCCCTGCGGCCTCCCACTCCGACGAGACGTCGGCCCCGAAAAAGCTTGTGCCGCTCTTGAAGCTTGCTCCGGAAAGTGCGAGCGCTTCCGTCTCTTCATTGTAGGTGAGATTCGCCTTGATCGTCGGATGGGCCCCGTCCATCCCCTCGCCGCCGATGATGGGGATGAAGTCGGGAACCGCAAAGCTGAAGAGGAAATCATCTTTCAGATTATCGAAGCCCTCGTCGACTGTCGACAGGATCAGCGATGTCGTGCTCTCGCCGTCGAAACTTGTCTCTACCGAAAAGCTGTAGGTCCCGTCCCCGTTATCCCGGACGTTCGAGAACGCCGCATCGTCGTTGAACCAGTCAGGGCGCGTCCGGGTGATCGTCAGTCTGAGAGTATCGCTCACCGCCGGTATGGTCGATGTCCCCACGTAGGTGTCCACCACCAGCCGCGTCAGGGGTGGACTCAGGCTCCCCATATCATAGGTGAGCCCCCAGGTCGTGTCGTTCCGTTGTACGGCATCGACCGTGGCAAGGCTGTCCCAGACCGAACTGTAGAACGTGCCGACAAAGCGGACGTCATCGTCGAACGAGGTAATTTTGAAGGTGTTCGGTTGCTGCATCACCCCCTCGGCAATCGCCTGCTTGAAGGGGCCGGTATTCCCCTGGATTGTCGGTGGGACAATCTGATCGACATTCACGGGGAACGATACCCAGTCGGAGAGAGGTGTCTGCATGTCGGATGCGTAGATGCGGGCCTCGATCTGCGACCCCGGCTCCGCCTCTCCCATATCGAAGCTGAATCCCCTGGAGGAGATCGTCGACGTGGCGGTATCCTTGATCTCCGCAATCGTCGCACCGGTTGAATCGACCAGTCTGATGACGATAAACGGACTGTCGGTCTCGGTAAACGAGAGCGTATAGGAGACGTCGGCCGATTCTCCCTGCTGGAACGGACCGAAGCCGTAATCCGATTTCAATCCCATGCCGTAACTGGTCGGCGCCACATCCACATCCCACGTGTAGGTCACTCCGGCCGGGTCGCCGTCCGGATAGATCATCGTCACGTTCAGCTTCTGCGTCCCCGATTCCAGTCCGGTGATATCAACGGTCCTGCCGACGTTCGTCAGCGACGAGTATCCCGACCAGTTCGCCGATTCGAACAGCGTGTCGCTCCAGCTATCCTTGTTGTAGATCAGTCTCCCCGACCCGTTCTCGTAGTCGAAGTAGGCGTAGAGATAGTTGTGCAGACCGCTCGACGTGATCTCCTCGGGCGTTCCGCCGTAGAAGAGGGAACTTTGGACTTCCTCGCCGGAGAGGATCTCATCGGTCCAGAAGAAGAAGGTCCCCATCTGTCCGTTGAAGTAATCCTCAGGAGGAGAGTCCAGGTCGCTGAACTCGGTTGGCGTCGCCGCCCCCCGACCGATGATGTAGCGCGGAAGGTGGGTGTAGAACGTGTGGAAGTCGAGACGTTTCCACGTCACCAGCCCGCCGTCGACATAGAGGTAGACATTGTAGACCGGATTGCTGCTGACGTTGAGATCATTGACGAGAACCGTGACGTTGTGCCATTCGCCGTCATTGAGCGCAAACGGGGTTCGCACGGTCTGGTCCGGATTGATCGGCATCGCAAACACCAGATGACCATCACCATCCAGATAGAGGACCGGATAGTACGTGTGGGTGGAATCCGTCGCACCCAGCAACGACGCAGTCCCCACGATGGGAGCCGCCGTGCTGTCATCCGTGCGAATCCAGGTGGAGATGTTGAACGTCAGGGTCAATTGCGGCACTTCCATTGTTCCCCAGGTCGAGTCCCCGGCAAAATCCAGGTGATACTTCCACGGGGTCGTGTTGACCTTGAATGTGTCGACCGTGCCGGCAAAGTCGAGGATCACGCTCTCCACATCCCCCGGAAAATCGGAGAGCGTAATCTGTTCATCCCCCTCGATCCCCTCCTGATAGTCGTCAAGCGGAAAAAGCGTCGTCAGCTTCGGATAGCCCGGGACCAGCGCGATGTCCTGTCCCGACTCCAGTACCGAATCCATGATCGGCGAATAGGTGTGGATGTGGATCGAATCGGCCGTATAGGGCAACGACGCGAAGTCGTACTCGAATTGCACCACCGTCACCCCGTCGCTCAGGACCGTCGGAACCGCCGACAGCTCGTCGATGATCGTGCCGGTTATGTCGATGAACCGGATCACCACCGAATCGGTCTCCGCCGTGCTCGGCTCGATGTTGATCGTCACCGGCGTCGTGGTCGTGTCGTCCGGGTTTGCCGTGTTTCTGATCGTGTTCTGATAGTCGGACGGCTCCAGCCAGACACGGGGAGATTGCGGAACGATCGACAACTCGTGCGTCGCCGACAGCCCTGCGTTCGGTCCTCCCCTGGCGAAGACCGTCCCCACCACCTTGACGGCACTCGGCGGCAGGTCGGTCATCGAGATGGAAGCGCTGTTTGCCGAGGTCAGGTACTCCACTCCGTTTGAGGAGACCGTGTCGGCGACAAGGACGGAATCGTTCCCGTCGAGGATCCGGTAGATCGCCTTCACCGTTCGCGGAGGGAGGGGAGAGAGTGTGAACTCATTGTACTGTTCCTCAGTCACCGCCGTCCAGGGGGTCAACGGGTTGGCGACGAGGTCGTAGTCCTTCGAGATAAACTGACCCCATCCTTCGGTCGAGAAGATGGTGATCGGAGAGGCCAGCGTCTGAAGCGAGGTCAGGTACTCCGTTCCGCCGGGGACCCCGTTCTCATGTTCGATGGTCACTGAAAGCTGTGTGGAGAGAGGAAGATCGAGCGTGTCCAGCCTGAGCGTCCACGAACCGGTCGTCAGATCTGTCCCCTCTATCCGGAGCGAATCGTAGATCACCTTCTCAGCCGTGTCAAAAAACCCGATTGTGAGACCGTCGATGTCAACCATCCGGAACGTGATGGCGGTGGTGTGGTCCGGAAGCGAATCGACCGTATAGGTGACCGTCCGTTCGGTCCCCAGCACGTAGACGTCGAAATTGTTGGTGGCGGTGATGTAGGGAGTCACCTCGGTGATCGACAGGGGTTCCACCAGCGTCAGATCGGCGTCGAGCGAGGACGACGAGATCGTCACCTTCAGCAGTGTCCCCATCGGCAGACCACCCATCTGATAGCTGTACCTTGCCGACGCAAGATCACTCCCGGTCACGCTGTACGAGTCGATCGCGGAATCTCCGTTCTGATCGTACAGAACAAATTCCACCTTCTCCGTTTCCGACGGCAGATTCGAGAGCGAGAACGTGTCAAGGTTGTCGTAGCCCTGCAGGAACGGACCGAAGCCGAGACTTGCCGTCAGTTCCGGCAGATCGGTTTCAAGTTCGCCGAGCGTGACGAAGATCCGGTCGGCGGCCGAGAAGTCGTAGTTGAAGGTGATCGTGCTGTCGGTATCGTCGACGGTCGCAAAGACCAGATCGAAGTCGCTCCGGAACGTCGAATCGGTCGAGACGACCGCCACGGCTCTCTTCAGATCGATGTCGCTCACCAGCGTCATATCAAACGTCAGCCTGCTCCAGGTCACCCCGATCGGATCGACCGACCAGACACGGGTCAGAACGGATTGCAGATCGGCCAGAGGGACATCGGTCGTGGTTCCGAAACCGTTGCGGTTGTCGCCGAGCACCAGATACTCTCCGTTGGAATTATCGCCGCTGAAGTCGTCGGCGCTGATTGTCAGTGCCCAGATCTGAGCCGACGAACTTCCGTTCCACGCCGTCACCGAGAACTCCTGATAGTCCTCAACCAGCGTCAGCAACGGGACAAGGGAAGCGTCGGTGTAGGCTCCGTTGAAGAGGGCATATCCCGCCCATGCGTCGAACGCGAACTCGGCAGTCAGTCCGGTTGTCGACAGGGGAGAAGCCGACATGGCCTGCCGTATCTCCTCTTCGCTCCGCTCCACGCTCCAGAAGCGCACATTGTCCAGCACGCCGTGCAGACCCGACTGACGGAGAAGCCCGGATGAACTCGCGACCTGTTCGGTCCCTAGATAGATCGTCGCAGAGGAGCCGAGTCCCCAGATCGACCTGTCGTCGGTGAAGGTGCCGGCCCCGTATCCGTTGACGAAGAATTGAATGGTCGAACCGTCCGAACGGACCGCGGCGTGGTTCCACTCCCCGACCGAGAAGCTCCGTCCGGCACCGATGCTCCCCGGACTTTTCGAAGAGAACCCGTCGTTATCGTCCAGAATCAGTCGATAGTTCTCTCCGTCGTACGTCCCGACCCGAAACGTCCATTGTGTCGTGGAGCCGTCGTATCCCGAGGCGATAATAATGTCGGACGAGTTGACGTAGACCCAGGCCTCAATCGTAAAAGGAGTCCCTGCGGACAGATCGAACGCCGACGGATCGTCGGCCGTCGCATAGCTGTCGGCCGAATCGAGATAGAGCGCGTCTCCCGCATACTGTGCGAAGACCGCACTGGCCGGAGGAAGCATCAGAAGCGCGAAGAGAAGGACCAGACAGATGCGTGTGTTCATAGTAGTCGCTGACCGATTAAATGATTTCAGTGCAGTTCCGCCACCCCGATCCTTGCCGGGATGGATACCCCCCGATCGAGTCCGATTCCACCGAAGCCCCTTTGTGCCGACCTGATCGCCCGGCACCCGGACGGAAAATATATGCATGCCCTGCCGTTTGGTCCACCCGAATACTGTTGTTATCCCTTCGTGAATCGGGAACCCGTGGGGGGACGGAACCGGCAGCCGGACGATGCCGACCGGTCCCGTCCCCCGGGAATCGCGTTATCCTCCTACCGCAACTCCATCCCGTCCAGCATGATCGTATACTCGGCCGCCGCCGGATCGTACTCCACGTGATACTCCGTCGCGTAGTAGACGCCGTTCCGCCGGTACTTCTGCGGTTGTTTGATCCCGGCCGTCACATCCTCCTGCCCCTTGAGCATATCGAGCGTCACCTTGACGACCGAGAGGGAGATCATGCCGTCATAGAAGTAGTAGATCAAGCCGTGGTCGAACACTCCTCCATGAAACTCATCGTTGGTCGTGTCGCTTGCGGGCGTTCCCCATCCGGGAGAGTAGCGTGTGCCGTATCCCGGCACGACCCCGTTGCGCAGGACATAGTTCGGAGGAGCGTAGCCCGCTTCAGGCTGCTTGAAACTTGTCATCGAGTCGGCCGGCGTCATCGCCGCACGTTCGGCGTCGGTGATCTCGAAGAAGTCGACATCGAAGAATGGGGCGGTGTACGGAGGCAGAAGGCTCCCCTGCGGCTTCCAGCGGACCCCCAGACTCCGGTAAGCGGTTTTCGAGGCTTCATCCGGCAATGCCAGTTCCTCGGCAAATCCGGCATCGTCGGCCTCAAGTCCCTCCATCGCCGCTTCGGAGAATGTGATGCCGACTGCGAGAGGTTTGCCGTCGCCGTCCACCTCCAGCCAGGAACGGACCTCTCCTCCGGCCATCGCTCGCGTCTCCCCGGTCAGTGTGACGGTGTCGGGGGTGTCGGTCGGGTCGTCGCCGCAACCGGTAAGTGTGAGCATCACGGCGGCAAGTGCCGGGAGGGTGAATGCGATGTTTCTTCCGAACAGATTGATTGACATTGTGATCTCCTTTTTTGAATGATGGATCCGTGCTGTGCGGATATCCTGAATCAATGTTAATAGCGTTACCGGGCGAAGTTTCAGATGTCCCCGTGGGGAATCCCGACATGGGAGTATTTCACCACAAAGGCTCCAAGGGCACAAAGAATCACCAAGAGTCCGAGCGGTCGGAAGAAGAGGGGCGGCCTGAGTACCTCCCCTCTTCCTTCAGTGCCGTCCTCACCGCCGACACGCCGTCGACCGTCAGCCGGATGAAGTAGGCTCCGTTCGGCAGGTTCTCTCCCGAAAGATCAAGAGTGTGCGCTCCTCCTTCCTGCCGGGCACCTTCAAGCAGTCTCGTCACGATGCGTCCCTCGGCATCCAGCACCTCGGCATCCACCCGTCC
The DNA here is from genome assembly GCA_965650895.1 of uncultured Ignavibacteria bacterium. Taxonomy (GTDB): domain Bacteria; phylum Bacteroidota; class Ignavibacteria; order OLB7; family OLB7; genus JAGWAZ01. The sequence continues at coordinate 6,023 of CBFGQN010000106.1, forward strand.
GGGTGCCGACAGCTCGTAGGAGATGCGGGCCCGTGAACCGAACGGATTCGGCTCGATGCGATTGATGGTGAAGCCGGCATCGGGTCGCGGCGGTGCGGGGAGAGAGACGGAGGAGAGAAGATCGCTCTCGTCTACGTCCTCGATGTCCAGATCATCGGTGATCCTGACCCCCCGCAGCACCAGATTCATCGGTCGGAGACCGAGGATCGAGCCGTTGACCGGTTCATAGGCCGCATAGGGATTTGCCGTCTCGTGGACCAGGGAGACCAGCAGATCGCCGTACATCGCCCCGTGAAGATCCCAGAGGGATACCGTCGAGTCGCCGAGCAGAGGATGTCCCGGATGATGACGGACCGACCCCTGATCCTTCAGGTCGATGACGATCGCATTGACATGACTGACCGGTGAGGTGGTACTCTTGCGATTGTAGCTTGTCTGGTAGAGAACCACGCCGATCCCCTCCTCGTTGATCCCGACGCTCGGCCGCTGCAGGTACCCGGTCGAGTCGGTGAACTCCACGGCATCGGCCACATCCCAGCCGCTTCCTCCCCACGGAATCGTCGTCACGATCTGGGTACCCATCCCTTCACTCTCGGTTCCGCCGATCACCCCCAGCAATCCCCGTCCGTTTTCCATGGCAATGTCCAGATCGTTGTAGTGGCTCCCCTCTTCAGCCTCCAGCACCTCGACCGGCGGAAGCCATGCCCCGTTCTCGTAGAGCATCGACATCACGCGGGATCCTCCGACATCCGTCCCCGGACGATTGATCCAGACCGCCACGGCCTTTCCGTCATCAACCCGGTCGACGTGGAGCGAATGTTCAATGCCCGAAATCGTCGTCGCCGTCGCCGGAGTCGAGGGGAGCCAGAGATCCCCCTCCCGTTCAATCGTCGCCGAGTAGATCTCCGATTCCTCTGCTTGCCGGACCGAGACGATCCAGGTCACCAGAGCCGAACTGTCCGAGAGAGGGGTCACCACGGCGTTCCCCTCCAGCCGTCCGCTTGTCCGGTCGGTCAGATCATCCTGGAACAGACCGATCTGCTCCACAACCCGTGAGTTCGTGTTGACCACGGCATACCAGATATCCAGGCTCTGCGCGATGTCCCGAATCCCCGCATCCTCCGGAACTGTGGCACCGCTGTAGCGGCTCTGCGTCCAGGTGACGATGTGGATAGAATCGTTCAGACCGGCAACCTGCGGGTTGCTGATGCCGTTCCCGTTCGAGACCACGGTCAGGGCGGCGGAAAGATTCCCCCCTTCGGTCCCCAGCGTCCCCAGCTTCAGCGTCCCGATCCCGGTCGAGTTGTCCTGCTCCATCCAGACGGCGGCGAACCGGTTTTCTCCGGTCGATCCGTTCGGCTGCGGCCAGACGAGTGCGTGACTGGTCGATGCGGTCGCCCCCCCATCGGCAGGCATACCGGCAACGGCGTTATCGCTCCCCTTTCCGTCTCCCCTCTCCGTTCCGGTCGATCCCCAGATCCATCCGCTTCTCGGCGTCGGCCAGGACTCCGGCACTTCATCCCCGGTGTCCTTCACATAGTAGTTCTTCGGTCCCCAGAACGTCTCCGACCAGAGACCCCACAGGAATTTTCCGACCACTTTTCCGTAAAGTCTGACCCCCGAGGAGGTCAGCTTCTTGGTCTCATCATCAGGAACGCTTTTGAACGATGTTCCCCCGGCCACTCTTGCCTCGAAGACAAGATCGAATGTCGCAGAGGTCGCCCCCTCGAGCGCCTGCACGCCGATATCGACCGAGACCCCCATCCCGAACTGGGAGAGGACGTAGGAGGCGTTCGTACTCTCGCCGTCATAGCTCAGATCCAGATCCCCGATCAGTCCCCACTCGTCATCCTCCGTCCCCGTGTAGATCCGTGTGGCCGCCCCCAGCAGTCCGACCGGCCCGATCGTGAAGTAGGGGGAGACAGGCGTCAGGTCGTCGAGGACGGAGGAGGCCGTGGCAAACGTCTTGACCGCCTGGAAGAAGGAGGAGCCGAGGACCGTTACGCCGGCAAAACTTATCTCCTCCTCTCGCGACCAGTCCCAGTCGTGCACGATCGACAGGTTGCCGTCATCATCCAGCGTCGCCTCCGGCAACGCCGATGAGTAGTCGAACGTCTGGTTGTCGAACGTCACCGTTCCGGACAGACTCGGATCGCTGTCAAGGCTGAGTGTCTCGGTTGACGGGTCATACGTGACGTCTGCAACGATATCGGGATCGGGAGCTTCCAGCGTCACCTCGCCGACCAGGGAAAGTTCGATGCTGTAGAGGATCAGATCCAGCACATTGTGGCTGCTCGACACATCACTGTCGTCCAGGGCGTTGATAATGTCCGTGGAGGGGTCGTTGATGGTGGTCGTGACGGTAAAGGAGATCGTTCCGTCGTCGTTCTCCGTGATGTCCGAGATGGAAGTGTTATCGCTGTCGAACCAGTCGGGACGGGTGGCCGTGATCGTCAGCGCCAGCGTGTCCCGGTCGCTCGGCGTCGTCTCCGTGCCGATATACGTCTCGACGACAAGCCGGGTCAGCGGCGGCGAAAGGGCCGCCATGTCGTAGCTGATCGTCCAGGTCGTGTCATCCCGCTGCTTCACATCTGCCGTCGTAATCTGGTCCCAGGTCGGTCCGTAGAACGTCCCCTTGAAGGAGACGTCGTCATCGTACGAGGTGATGGTAAAGGTGTTCGAGTCGACCATCGTTCCCGAGACGATCGCCTGACGGAACGGACCGGTCGATCCGGAGATCGTCGGCAGCACGAACTCCTCGACGACCAACGGAAAGATATTGGTGACCAGCGTGTCGCCGTCCGACTTGATGAAGGTCATCCGGACCTCCGACCCCGGCTCCGCCTCCCCCATGTCCATCGTCATGTAATAATAGTTGGCGTTGTTCAGATCATCCACGGTAAAGGAAGTGGATGTGATCGTCGAGCCGCTGGAGTCGACCAGCGCGACAATCACTTCGTCGCCGCTCACCATCCCCTCGGGGACATTGATATCGAAATCGACGTCGGCCGAGACCCCCTCGCGGAACGGGCCGAAGCCATGTTCGGAGAAGAGCCAGAGACGGTCGCTGTTCCAGGTCATCGGCAGCGACGTCGTGTAGGTGACGCCGGAAGCGCTCCCGCCGTCGTAGTAGAGAGTGACGCGCAGTTCCACGTCAGCACCGGCGTAATTCCACATCTGTTCGATATCCCACGGCATCACCACCGTCGACAGACCGGTGTTCAGCTTCCATGAAGCCGTCCCGTTCACGTCGACCGAATCGTCGTTGAGCCAGTCGTATGCGGTGGAACCCCCTCCATCGGCCAGCGGGAAGTAGGAGACGAGGCCGAGCGAACTCTTGAAGTAGTCGGACTGCTTGATGAACTCCCCCAGCCCCTCGATGTAGAGTCGCTGAAAGATCACGCCGTATTGAGGACTGGTGTTCCAGAAGCTGGCCTCGGTGATTTCTCCGTCGAAGTAATCCGAAGGGAGACTCGAT
>CBFGQN010000107.1:0-9467 GCA_965650895.1 uncultured Ignavibacteria bacterium
GAAACCGGCGGTCAGTGAAGGGAGGGGGAAGCTCCTCCACCATCGAACCGAGTGGTCGGCGTTGATAGCTCCCGTCCCTCCGTAATTGCACAGAAGAACCCAGCCGCGCTCTTCTTCGTTGAACTGTACTGGAGTCGGTGTGCCGTACGCGGCGAAGTCGTCCATTGACATCCCTCGTCGCTGCAGATCGGCGGTGTTCCAGGGACGAAGCTGCCATGACGGTCTGACCGGTTCTCCGGTCTTCAGATCGACTTCGCAGAAGGTATCCTTCGCCAGGAAGGCAATCCGGGGTGCGTTCCGCTCTCCATGAACGGTCGATGCATTCCATGGAGCGAATGCCGCCTCCGTCTCTTCGCTGATGTTGGTGCGGCTCCAGAGAAGATTTCCCGATTCCGCATCCACCACAAACGTCTTCTCCGAATTCATCGAGCCGGTCCGGAAGCCGGAGATGAAGAGCAGGGGGCCGTCGTCTGACTGGATCATACGATATTCATGGATGCCGGTTCGTCCGCGAGGGAGCGGAGGATTTGCGGGAAGATCGTCTATCTCCCATCGGCGTCGTTCCCGTCCGTCGAGATCAATCAGTTTCAGAGTCGCCTGACCTTTTCCGACATCCGAGAGCAGGAGCATCGTCTCACCGTCCCACAGGATCGAGGCGGGAGAATGATGCCCTTCCTCGGGGCCGACCCTGCCACGTCCAACACAAGAAGCGTGGAGGACCGGACGACATGTCTCAGCATCCCAGCGGAATATCCGTATCCCTTCCCCTCCATCAGGCACGACACAGAAACGGTCTCCACCCCGCTCGACAACAATGGGCTGGGCAAAGGGTTTTGCGCAGAAATAGAGACTTGCCCCGTAACGATAACGGGGCCCGGTCTCAACGGAAACAATTTCGGTGCCGTCGAGACGAATGCCCCGAACCGTTCCTTCCCAATCGCTGAAAAAAAGTTCCGGATCTCCGTCCCGACCCAGGTCGGTAACAGCGAGCAGTGCGGCTACATTGTCGGTACCCGGTAGTCGGGAGAGTTCGGGAGCCGATGTTTTCTTTTCGACGGAAGCGGAAGGAAACGTGAGGGATTGAAGACTTCGGTCGGCATCGGTCAGGAAGAAGGTCATCCGGCCATGAATCTCTTCGTACCAGATCTCTTCGTCCGGCGGATGTTCGATACGGAATGCCGTCTTGGTCGGCGTTCGCTGAGGGAAGCGGCCAAGCGGAGCGAACCCTTCTCCCTTCCAGATCGGTTGCAACGTTCCATCTTTCCAACCGAGCAGTTCAAGCGAGCCGACGCTTCCGGGAAGTCGGGTGGGTTCCTTTGAGAGAAAGATCATCGGGGGGAGGGAGGCTGAGCCCGGAAAGACTCCGCGCAGATATGTGCCGGGGAGACTCAATCTGACCTCGCCGCTCCAGGCATCAAGGATCAGTGTCTTCCATGTCCCATCCTCATCTTCATTCCATGTACTGAAAATTACCTCCGGTTTCCCGTCGCGGTCCAGATCGATGCAGGAGTTCCAGCAGTAGCGCAGTTCGGATTCATCGTGCGGATAGATATGGCCGATGAACCGATCCCACCGATTGTTCAGTCCTCCCGCTCCATCATTCTCCACCACTGCGGCATGGCGTGATACGACGTAGCTCAGCAGAAGCATGTCGATATTGCCGCCGCCCCCCAGATCCCGAGCTTCGAAGAGTCCGTAATTCCGTTTCCTGTCCCCTCCGGATGTCCAGACAGTCTCACCTTTCAATGATCCGCTGAGCGGGTCAAAGGCAAAGACGGAAGAGAGTTTCGTGACCAGAAGTTCCTCCACGCCGTCGTTGTCGATATCGGCGGCGAGGATCGAGGGGTGAAAGAAGTCGTCCATCCAGAAGATATGGCGTCGTTCGGGAGCCGATGCTCCCGGAGAGAAATCGTAGAGGACCACTTCTTTCGAACTGAGAAGTCCGATGACCAGTTGCATCCCACCCTCAAAGCCCTGGAAGCGATGGAGCAAGGCATTGGTGTGGATAAATCCGCCGGAGAAAGGAGGACCAAGATATTCCCGACAGAGTTCCCTGCCGGATGAAGCTTCGAAGACAAAGAAGGAACGTCCGTTCGATGCGACGATTTCCAGACGCCGGTCATCGTCCACATCCTCTATACCGATCACCGCTTCGATGCCGTGGGGAGACGTCTTCCACTCTATGTTTCCCGTTGCGTTGTAGCAGACCAGACAGCCTCCGTAGATCAGCAACAGAAATCCCGTACCGTCAAGTGTGAAGGTGTGAGCGTGGAATACCGGCCCCCCCAGACGGGCTTTCCAGGCGAGCTCCGGATGTTCGACGTTCCCGGCCAGGGGTTGATGGCCGCTGATCTTCTCGTCGTAGCGCAAATCGGACCATAAGCCCTTCCCTTGTATGTCCTGGTTAGACTTCATGGCTTCATAATACTTTTACTCTTCTTCTCTCTTTTCCCAGGACGACTCACCTACCTCAACAACATCCGGCTCTCCTTCTTCAAGAGAGGCATAGATATAGACAGCGCGTTCATAGAACCGCAATTCCGGAAGGTAGAAGAGGGAGGGGGGGGATTCCTCCACGTCGGTTGTTTCATCATGCAGCGAGACCCGTGCAGTGTCGATCCGCTTCTGAAGCCACCTGCCGACTGCCGAGGCGCGGGATTGAAGCAACTTGCCGATGCGTTCCCGGCCTTCATCGGTCAGTCGATTCGCTGCTTCTATCTTCAGCTTCGGAGGGATGGAGAGTGGCGTCTCTTCGTCTCCCCCTTGGGAAAGAAGAGGAGAACATGCGAAGAGGAATGCCGCAAAAAAAACGTGGGGCATTCTCCCCGGATTCACCTGCAACGTCGCTCTTCCGTTATGCATCGTTGTTCTCTTCCGCGTCGTGCTCTGATGTCTCTTCCCCCTCTTCTCCTTCCTCAACGTATTCTTCCTCTTCCTCACCGTAGAGGATCTCTTCAAGGTGAGCGATGAAGGCGTCGATATCCTCCCACTCCTCACCGGCATATCCGGTCTCTTCCTTCAGCCATTCAAGATAGGAACGCTTTCGCTCTTGCTCCATCGCGTGAAGCTGTTCGGGCGAGGGATTGTACTCGACGTTGACGGAAATCGAAACCGTCCGGTTGTAGAAGCGTTCTTCAGGCGTGTACCAGAAATCGAAACGAGTCTGTACTTCTTCACTCCATGATTCCCAACTCACTTCATCGGAGTGATAATCATTTGAGATCGACTCGTCCTCGGTGATCTCCAATACCTCGTCGACCGGTTCCGGGGCCGGATAGAGGCGGCTTGCATTGCGTTGCACCACCGTATCGGCCAGGAGATCTTTGAAGAGGGAGTCGAGCAGACGGGCCGGCTCATTCTCCCGCGCCGCCTTTATCGTATCCAGCATCCTGCCGGTCTCGATATCCACATTGACGTATCCCGCCGAATCAAACGTCTCACGTCGGTCCTTGAAGTCGTCTGCCCGGTTGCCGTACCATACTCTGTACCATTCGTCCAGACGTCGCTCAAACGGATCCTCCTCATCGTCGTAGGAGACCGGAGGTGTTATGGGGCGGATTGGCCGCAGGACGCCTCGGAAGTCATCAAAGAAAGAATTATAGGCGCTCAGAGCACTCCGGTAGCCGAGATGTCGCGTACGGACCAGAGCATCAGAGAGAGCGGGATCATCCGAAATGTCCGCTTTTCCCTTGACGGCAATACTGTATTTATAATCCGGTTCAAGAGAGTCGACCATCACCTTCTGCAATCGTTCCCGCAACAGCAATTTCTGTAGCGGACTGAGAGTTGTCTGGCCGGGTGAGAAAAAAGGAAGAGAAAAGGAATTGTAGTCGCTCGGGTATGATATCTCCCGACCGTCCGTGGTGTCGCGCGATAGCAAAACCGGGATCCGAATCGGCTCGGAGCGACGGGTTGTGCCGTCGTGCCGCCAGAGAACCGCCTCGACCACCAGAGTCGTTCGTTCCTTCCGGACGAACGAAAGGGAGTGCTCCCAGGCTCCGTGAAACCGATAGAGCGTCGAGTCGGGACTGCCGGGAAGTTCTGCACGGCCGACCAGCGAATCCTCGCAACGCGCCAGAATCTCGATCGCCGCCACCTGCTGCGGATTGTCGTTCGGGTCGACGACGATGGTGAACTCGAAGTTCTCCAGCCAGCGGCTTTCATCCAGATAGCCGACCGGACGGATCAGTTCCCACGACGAGGCGTTGATCACAACCGACTGGGCTTCCTGCTGCAGAAGAAAATTATTCTCCGGACGGCACCGTTGACGCGGGGGGAGCAGGCGTATGCGTCCGGTATCGATCTTCCAGATGGTGGCCAGATAATCCCGGACGACCTCCGCACGCTCGCGGGCCAGCTCCCGGTTCTCGCCCGGCTCGAACGACCAGCTCCCCTGAAGCTCCACAAATGTGGAGGGATATCGGTTCATCCGGTAGCCGAGAACGTTCAGAATATCCCGGTACTTGGTCACCGGCGACCAGTACCAGCCGATGCCGGTATCAACATAGTTTGCCGTAGCTGACGCGCTGTAGAACCGTAAATATCGTCCGGGAATATCCGAGCTGCCGAAGTCGAAGAAGACCATCGGCAGAAGAGGAGTTTCGGCAATGCCGAACGTATGCCGGAACGTAAGTTCGGACAACACTTCCGGGGGAGGACTCCCCTCTTCGCTCGGCCCATTCCAGGGCCAGGTGCCGGGATGAACCTCCACAACGAGCTTCGGGGGAAAGTAGAGCGTGCCGTCGTCTCCGGGCTGTGCCTGCAACGGAAAGGAGAGGAACAAAAGAAAGAGAAGCGGAAGGGTAGTGATGAGTCTGTATCGCATCTGCTGCTGCCGTTGTTCTGTTTGGATGATGATCTATCAACCCTATTCCGACCCTTCGCCACCCTCTTCTTCCATTTCCTCTTCCGCATTTATTTCCATCTCATCATCATTAGCGGCGGCCTCTCCCAGAATACTGCTCTTGTACCAGTTCCGATAGCTGTCGATCCTGTGTTGCGGGATCACCCGTACCGTGGCGCTCCGCGTATACCAGCGATCTTCCGGTCTGTAGACAAAGGGATAATACCCGTTCGTCAGGATGTAGCGCTGCATCCAGTTCATGTTCTCCTGGGCCTTTGCGAACTCCTCGTTCTCGTTGACGATGGTGATTCCGAGCGTGTCCCGCAGAAAGGCGACTACCGTGCGGGCGCGGGCTACGGCAAGCGAGTCGATGGTGTACTTCCCGGAGTTCTCCTCTTCTTCCTCTACGACTTCCTCTTCATAGTATTCCGTCTCCGAATAGTATTCGCTGTATTCGTCGTAGTACTCATCCTCGTAGCGGGGCGTATAGATGTAGAGCGTTCCGGTCTCCCGGGGCGCATAGTCGTAGTAGCTATACGAACTGTTCATCGACTCGAAGGATTTCCGTTCGGCGACAAGCATCGGGTCGTCGATCTCGGGGTCTTCCGACATCTCACAGGATCCGGTCAACTGCATCGCAAGCTGCGACGGGTAGTTGCTACGCTTCAGGAATTCGCCGATCAGAAGGCGGTGGTAGCCGCTGAGAACACTGTCCTTGTAGCTGAAGAAAGGAAGATAGAATTGTTCCGGAGGGACGGCAAGCGGATCCTCCGCCTCCTCCCCCTCTCCTTCCAGAAAGACCGGGATGGTGACCGGGTTGGAGCGGCGATAGCGATTGTTGTGAAGATAGAGCAACGCCTCGACGGTGATCGCCCCCCGTTCCGGTCTGATGTCGGCGTTCCCTTTCCACCAGTATCCTTCCAGTCGGTAGAGGAGCGAGTCCTGATGGGCCGGCACCTCCGCCCGACCGACAACCTGGTCGTCGCAGGTCATCACGAACTCTATCTTCTTCACGTTCTCGGCCCGGGCGTTCGGTTCCAGTACGAATCGGAGATGAAGGGGGGAGGTCTCCATCGAGGTGACCGCGTAGCTGACCGGACGGATCAGGTTCCAGCTGCCGGTGTGGATCATCACGCGACGGGCTTCTTCCTGCCGCTGGGTATTCGCTCCGGAATCGCAGGCAAGCTGCGGCCGGATCAGGGCGACCCGTCCGGTGTCGATCTTCCAGACGTTTGCCAGATATTCCCGCACCACTTCGGCCCGGATCAGGGCGATCTCCTCGCTCTCCCCGGCTTCGTTCGAATATCCCCCCTGCAGCATGATCCTCGTCTCCGGATACTTCGTCATCCGGTAGCCGAGAATATTCAGGAGCTCGTAGTACTTCCCCCGGTAACCGACATTGTTCCCGACATCGTTCGTGTCCGTATAGTCGCGCGCCTGGTAGGAGCCCGGAAACTGGATGTAGCGGGAGGGAATGTTGTAGTCGCCGGGATAATCGAAGAAGATAATCGGCAGCAGCGGGAGCTCCTGCCGATAGGAGTACTCATACATGTAGAGCTCCGGCTTCTCCTCCGACCACTGCGAGGCGACAACAAGCTTCGGCGGAACGTGGAGCGTCTGTTCCTCATCGGATGTCTGTGCCGCCGGTCTCTGCGACGAGGTGATGAAGAGCAGGGCAATAACAAAAATATAACGGCAACGCATCGGCATAATAAACGATCACAACATTCATCGGAAGTCCCGACCTGAAACCACGCAGGTGAGTTCGGAACAAAATACACGCTCGGTGCCCGGAATACAACGCCCGGCGGGAAGTTATGTTACCGGCATTCCGAACGACAGCGTTTCAGACGTTCGGTCCGGTTGAACGTAACGGCGGAAGGAGAAGGGAACTTCTCTTTGTGATTCCTTTGTGTCCGCCCCGGCGGATTGTGCCTTTGTGGTAAAACCCCACCAAAGCGGGACTGCCACGCACAGATCCCTCATCGCAGATACGAAAGCATACCGGACCGGACAATGGCCATTCGACATTCGCACTTCGACAATCGACATTTTACACATCTCTTCCTCTCTCTCCTTCCTCCCTGTTCCGCTGTATCGTAAGTTTGTCTTTTTCCACATATCGTCAACATTTCCACAACCGTCAGCAATCATGATTGACCGAATTCGCGAGCTTCTGGGAGACGACGCCGATTCCCTGTTGAACCATACAAGCCGGACGATTCCGAAGGAGATGCTCCATCTGCCGGGGCCTGACTTCATCGACCGCATTTTTGTCCACACCGACCGTTCCAATTCCGTTCTCGGGAATCTGCAGCGATTGTATGCGACGGGGCGTCTCGGGGGGACGGGGTATCTGTCGATCCTGCCGGTCGATCAGGGGATCGAACATTCCGCCGGAGCCTCGTTTGCGCCGAACCCGATCTACTTCGACCCGGAAAATATCGTCCGGCTGGCAATCGAGGGGGGCTGCAACGCCGTCGCCTCCACCTACGGTGTCCTCGGTGCGGTCGCCCGGAAATATGCCCACAGGATTCCCTTTATCGTCAAGATCAATCACAACGAATTGCTGACCTATCCGAACAAGTTCGATCAGATCATGTTCGGCACGGTCGATCAGGCCCGGGACATGGGGGCGGCTGCGATCGGCGCCACGATCTACTTCGGCAGCGAGGAGTCGAGCCGTCAGATCCAGGAGGTCTCCGAAGCCTTTGCCTACGCGCACGAACTGGGGCTTGCCACCATCCTCTGGTGCTATCTGCGGAACGGCGCCTTCAAGAAGGATCAGGACTACCACCTCTCGGCCGACATGACCGGACAGGCGAATCACCTCGGGGTGACGATCCAGGCCGACATCATCAAGCAGAAGATGCCGGAGAACAACGGCGGCTTCAACGCGGTCAACTTCAGCAAGACCCATCCGAAGGTCTATGAAGAGTTGACGAGCGATCATCCGATCGATCTGACCCGTTATCAGGTGGCGAATTGCTATATGGGACGAATCGGCCTGATCAACTCCGGAGGGGCCAGCGCCGGTGCCGGAGATCTGGCCGAGGCGATCCGGACGGCCGTTATCAACAAGCGGGCCGGGGGGAGCGGACTGATCAGCGGACGGAAGGCATTCCAGCGACCGATGGCCGAAGGGGTGGAGCTTCTCAACGCTATTCAGGATGTCTATCTGGAAGAGGGAGTGATGGTGGCGTAGGGTCGAATATTGATTGTCGAATTTCGATTTTCGATTGGGGAAGTGGGGGGGGCTTCTGATTGTGCATCCGAACCGTTGATTGTCGAATTCCGATTTTCAAATTTCGATTGGGGGAAGGTGGACGGACTTCCGATTGTGTATCCGAACTGTTGAACGTTGTACATCCAGCAAGATGAGCCGCCGGAAGCTGTACATACCGATTCTGCTCGCGTTGGTGACGGCTGTCGGCTGCGGTGAGGGAGAAAAGGGGGAAGAGGAAAAGGTCGATCCCCGTATCGAGCGGATTCGTGCGGCCGACCGGATCGTCTTCGATTCGGGGAGCGCCGATGAGCGGGTCTATGCCGGAGAGGAACTGCAGACGTTCCTGAACGGCTTCGAGCCGGACACCTTCGATTACGGCCCGACCAGTGTCCGGCTGGTGAGCGGATGTCGCGGCGGGACGATGCGGATCGGAACCGAGTCCTTTCTGCTCTCCCTCTGTCGGCTGAAGAACGGTCGCGGACGCCTTGTTCTGTCGGTGGGGATGAGTGACGGAGTGGTCCGTCTGGTGGAGAAGGAGGAGTGATCCCGAACCGGGCTTGCCGGAGTTCTTCCCTCAGCTTCGCAGGAACATCTTCCCCGCCATCTGTCTGGCCAGTCCCTTGAATTCCAGCGCGAGGAGTGTGACCAGAAGATCACTGGACGAGAGACCCGACCGTTCGCAGAGTTCATCGATGTGGATCGGCTCTCCCGACAGATGATCGCAGACCATCTGTTCAAATGCCGTCAGATCCGGAGGAAGGAGGGGGGAGGCCGCTCCGTTGCTGTGGGGAATGCGATAGCCGAGCGCTTCCAGCACATCCTCCGGCCGCTGCGTCAGCCGTGCCCGGTCGGTCCGGATCAGATCGTTTGTCCCGTTGCTCCGGGGCGAGTTGACCGGTCCGGGGAGGGCGAAGACCTCCCGGTTCTGGTCCAGCGCAAAGCGGGCGGTGATAAGGGCTCCTCCTTTCAGATCGCTCTCCACCACCACAGTTCCTGCCGTCATGCCGCTGATGATCCGGTTGCGCTGCGGGAAGTAGGGGCGCAAGGCCTTCACGCCGAAGGGATATTCCGAGATGACCGCGCCGTTGCGGGCGATCTCTTCGGCAAGCCGGGCCGATAGTGCCGGTTGAACCCTGTCGAGTCCGGAGGCGATCACCGCGATCGTTCTTCCTCCGGCACGAAGCGTCGCCTTGTGGGCCCACGTATCGATCCCCCGCGCCAGTCCGCTGACGACCGTCACGCCCCCCTTCGCAAACGTTTCCGCATACTTCTCCGCCGTGATCCGCCCGTACGTCGATGCTCCCCGCGTTCCGACCACGGCAATAGACCGTTTGTCCTCGGGGGACAGATTTCCCTGCATGTAGAGCACTGTCGGAGCCGACCAGATCTCGCGAAGGT
>CBFGQN010000108.1:0-9452 GCA_965650895.1 uncultured Ignavibacteria bacterium
CCGATCGCGCCGAGCACATCGGCTTGATTCTCCTGATCGAACGACATGACGTTGCAGATCAACTGGGTCTCGTAGGTCCACCCCTTGGTGAACATCGGCCGGATCGGCCGGTCGATCAGACGGGCTGAAAGGATCTCATGTTCGCTGGGGCGGGCTTCACGTTTGAAGAAGCCGCCCGGAACTTTCCCGGCTGCTGCATACTTCTCGCGATACTCTACCTGGAGCGGAAGGAAATCGATCCCCTCGCGCGGGCTGGCCGAAGAGGCCGCCACGCAGAGGACCATGGTGTCGCCGCTGCGGACCATCACGGCTCCGTCGGCAAGGAGTGCATAGACTCCGGATTCAAGAGAAATGGTTTTACCGCCGATTTCGCGGCTTACGATTTTGCGTTCCATTTGTATGGATACCTCCGAAATGAATTCTGTACAGTCAACACGAAACGACGGATCGGCTGCACAGTGTTGTGAATGTGCGCAGGCATCCCGTACAATGACCGTTGTGGAACCTGAAGAACAGAAAAGGAACGAAGAAAGTTCGGGAAGGAAGAGGCGAGCAAAATCTCCGATGTCTCGAGCACAGTTGTCGGGACATTGGAGATTCGGCTGCGCCGATCCTTCTTCCGCTTTCACCGAATCATGTATCGGTTCTTTCTTCCACCGGCCCACCTTGTAGCGATGCGCTGACGCGGAATTTGCAATTATTTGGTGATTGATTCTCCCTTGCGGGAGCGAAGAGGGGTCTGTCCGATCTCCGGACAAACCCCTCATTTTCGTCTCCGTACTATTTACGGATACCCAGTTCCTTGATAATCGTACGATAGCGTTCGATATCGTTCTCGGCAAGATAGTCGAGCAGATGGCGGCGTTTGCCGACCATTTTCATCAGTCCCCGGAGGGAATGCTTGTCTTTCTTGTTCTGATCAAAGTGAGGGGCGAGCGATTTGATGCGCTCGGTAAGGATCGCAATCTGAACTTCCGGCTTGCCGGTGTCATTCGGATTGTCGCCATACTTTGCCACCAGCTCCGCTTTCCGTTCTTTTGTCAATGGCATAATTACCGCTCCGAATTGCAGTCTATGTGGTTGGTTAGTTGGATTTAAAATTATGTGTTCTTGCGCATCGAATTTACTGCTTCTTCCACCTGTGCGAGTGATTGGGCTTTCAGAATCGTGCTCAGCAGATTCTTCAGTTGATCGGCCGAATGGAGGTCCTCGACTTTGCTCTGCAAAGATTCCGGAATCGATCCGAACATCGTTTCGATCGCCGTATAAATGCCCTGTCGTAGTCCTTCTTCCCTTCCCTTGTTCATCCCTTCTTCCCTTCCCTTTTCCATTCCCTTCTTCATCCCCATCTCTTCAAAAATGGAGACGAACCGCTTCCGTCCCGTTTCTTCATACGTAGTCATGACCTTGTAGTATTGTTGGTTGATTCCTTCGGGCAGATACATCAGCCAGTCGATAAAACGAAACAGATGTTCTATCTGTTGTTGATCGTAGCCCAACTCATACAATCCCTGCGACAGGATGACTTTCCAGCGGAGCCGTCCCGGTATATCCCGTCGCGTCTCCAGCATCCGAATATGGGCCAGCGTGACGGCACCGAAGATGTTCTCCGCTTCGAGCAATTCCTTTTCCCTGCTTCGCCAGTCGATCAGTTTCGCAACGGGATAGCGCAGACTGACCTCGCAACCCCAGAGACGATACCCGAATCGATCCGGTCGCCACGATGCGGAGTCGTCGGCCAGCACCGCAAAACTGACAACCCGCTTCCGGTACTTGTCGTAGATGCGGTTGTTGTAGACATACATCCGTTCGGCAAAAGCTTTCTCCCGCCCCGTCTGGACCTCGACGTGGATCAGCACCCATTCTTCCTTGCTGTCCACGCGCCATACGCGCGCCAGTTTATCGACGTAACGGATGCCGATCTCGGCATCATGCGTTATGCTGCGCAATTCGTTATCAAGGAACTCATGGCCTTTCTCCCAATCGATCTCCCGCTTGTCTGCGGAAAGTAGAAGGTGATGAATTCGGGAAAGAATGCCTCGACGATATCTTTCCACGGGCTGTCGTAATCGGGTGTGCGTTCTGCCATGGGGTAATGGTCTCAGCTCTGTTGACAAGCCTCCCGGTCTTTTTCAAGCTGAGCGAGAAATTCCTCTTTCGAGCCGAATTTTCGCTCTGAGCGGATAAACTTAAGGAATTCGACCGTTACCTCACGGTGATAAAGTTCATCAGCGAAGTCGAACAGGTGGACCTCGAGGGTCCGTTCGCTTCCGTCGGTGAACGTCGGACGAACGCCGATGTTGGCCATTCCGCTATGTATACTCCTCTGATTCTCTTCTCCAATCGACATGCGTACCGCATAGACGCCGTTGGCCGGGACAAGCTGGTTGGGGTGGAGCGGGCGGATATTTGCCGTCGGCACGCCGATCTGCCGTCCCCGTCCGTCTCCCCTTACAACGGTGCCGCTCAGGGCATAGGGACGATCCAGCCAGCGGTTTGCCTGCTCCGTTTTCCCTTCGCTGAGAGCCTGACGAATCTTCGTGGAGCTGATCATCTCGCCGTCGACAAAAAGAGGACCGACCTGGGTGAAGGTAAAGCCTTTCTCGGCACCGTACTCACGCAACGATTCTGCGTTTCCCTCACGATTTCTGCCGAAGGCGTGATCGTGTCCCACCACCATGTGGGCCAGTCCGGCATACTCGATCAGCTGGTCGATGAAGTTCTGCCAGGGAGTGGCGGCGAACTCGCGGGTGAAGGGAAGAACGATTGTTGCGTCAATGCCGAGAGAGGCCAGCAGCCGGAGCTTGACCTCGATCGGGGTCAGGATGGGGACCGGAGAGCCGGTCTTGCGCAGAACCTCCTGCGGGTGAGGATCAAACGTCAGGACCATGCTTCGTCCTCCCAGTCCGGCGGCGGCGCGACGGAGCTCCTCAAGAATTGCCCGGTGACCCAGATGCACTCCGTCGAATGTCCCGATTGTCAGCGCTGTCTGTGGTTCGCCGGGAATTTCCTGAAGGGAGCGGTAAATATTCATTGTTCAGTGGTGTTGCGTTGATGTCGAAACGTGGGAGTGGACCGAGGGATCATTTCCGTTCATATCGTTTGATCTCCTCGATATCCACTCCTTCCTCAACTCGGAATGTTCCGCTGCGTGTGCGGCGCAGACCGATGAGGTATCCTCCGACGTCAAGTTGTTCGCCGAGGTCGCGTGCAAGGGAGCGGACATAGGTTCCTTTAGAGCAGACGACCCGGAAATCGGCCTGCGGAGGATCGGCCGAGAGATCCACGCGGGTGACCTCGAACTCCCGGACGATGATCGGTTTTGCCGGACGTTCCACCTCGATTCCCTTGCGGGCAAGTTTGTAGAGGCGTTTCCCCTGTACTTTCCGGGCGGAGAACATCGGGGGCGTCTGGAGCGATTCGCCGAGAAAAGAGGCGGCTGCGCTTGCAATCGACTCGGGGGTCAGATGATCTACGGGACGGATGTCCCGTTCTTCCCCCTCCGCATCTTCCGTCTCCGTCGTCGCCCCCAGCCGGATCGTGCCGGTGTACTCCTTCTCCTCTGCCTGTACCCGGTCTGCAAGTTTTGTCCCCTTTCCCAGACAGAGGATCAGCAGTCCGGTGGCCAGCGGGTCGAGCGTTCCGGCATGTCCCACTTTCCGGATGCCGAGACTGTTCCGCACCTTGGCCACAACGTTGAACGACGTCCAGTCCGGAGGCTTGTCCACGATAAGGAGTGCCCCGGTCTGATCGGCAACGGCGGGATCGAACGACGCCAGTTCACCGCGACGGATCACCGGAACGCCGAAACGGGAATCAATCTTCGTCATTGCCGTCGCCATGCTCCCCCGCTTCCGGTTCTTCCTCTTCTCCGCGCGCCGCCCGTTTCTCCTCATCCTCGGCCCGCACTTTCTCGATCAGTCTGTCGATACGGGCTGCCGTGTCGAGCGTATCGTCAAGATAGAAGCGGAGTTCCGGCATCTTGCGCAATTGCACTTCATGCGCCAGAAATGTCCGCAGTTCTTTTTGATGAGCATTCAGTCGCTTGATGAGAATGCCCGGATCGGTCTTGCTGTTGAAGATGCTGACATACACTTTCGCTACCGAAAGGTCAGCCGAAACCCGAATAGCGGTGACGGTCACCATCCCCTCGAGATAATCCGGGAGCTGACGTTGAAAGTGGGTTGCCAGAGCCTGCCGGAGGGTTGCTCCGACTCGTTCAGTTCGTATAGACACAAGGCATCGATGGA
Organism: uncultured Ignavibacteria bacterium; assembly: GCA_965650895.1. GTDB lineage: Bacteria > Bacteroidota > Ignavibacteria > OLB7 > OLB7 > JAGWAZ01. The sequence continues at coordinate 4,251 of CBFGQN010000108.1, forward strand.
ATTCAAAATGAATAATGCAAAATTCACAAAGAGGGAGATCGGATAAGGGTATGGAAGTTCGATACCACGGGAAGCTTCTGACGGAAAACGCACGCCTCGTTGAAGAGAGGCGTGCGTTTTCTGAAGCTATCCGGCGATAACTGTTCTTCGCTTTATCATGTTCCTTCCAAACCGATCACATCGTCGGCTGATTATGCCTCGGCGGTCGGTACCGGCTGGTTCTCAAGTTTCCGTTTGATCTCCACCGTCCGGTAGGCCTCGATGATATCTCCCGTCTTGATATCGTTCATATTCTCGAGACCGATACCGCACTCGAAGCCCTGTTCGACTTCCCGGACATCTTCCTTCATCCGTTTCAGCGAGGAGATTGTCCCGTCGTAGACTTCGAATCCGTCCCGCAGCAGCCGGACCTTGTCGTTCCGGTTGATTTTGCCGTCGGTCACATAACAACCGGCGATGGTGCCGAGTCTGGAAATCTTGAACGTCTCCCGCACCTCGATCGTTGCGGTCACTTCTTCCCGTTCCTCCGGCTCCAGCATTCCCTCCAGGGCTGCTCTGATCTCCTCGACCGTTTCGTAGATGATCCTGTATGTCCGGATATCGATCCCCTCGGCCTCGGCCCGTTTTCTTGCCTTCAGGTTCGGACGGACGTGGAAACCGATGATGATCGCGTTTGACGACATCGCAAGGTCCACATCCGATTCGGTAATCTCGCCGACTCCCTTCAGTACGATTGTGACCCCGACTTCCGGTGTGGAGAGTTCCAGCAACTTGTCGGCCAGTGCCTCGACCGAACCGGTAACGTCCCCCTTGATGATAAGGGGGAGTTCGCGAACCTGTCCCTGGGCAATCTGCTTCGAAATATCGTCGAGCGTGAAGCGGCGACGGGCCTGCTTGAAGCCCTGTTCGCGCCGGAGCTGCTGGCGTTTGGTGGCGATCTCCTTTGCCTCCTGCTCGCTTGCAACCACTACCAGTTCATCACCCGGATCCGGGACTCCGTCCAGGCCGATGATCTGAACCGGAGTGGACGGACCGGCCTCCTTGACGCGGTGGCCCCGTTCGTCGATCATGGCGCGGACGCGACCGGAGTACTGTCCGGCGATATACGGATCGCCGATCCTCAGCACCCCTTTCTGCACCAGCACCGTTGCCACGGCCCCTCGTCCCTTGTCGATCTCGGCCTCGATAATCGTTCCCCGTGCGTGGCGGTTCGGATTTGCTTTCAGGTCGAGAATCTCCGCCTGCAGATGGATCGCTTCCAGAAGCTTGTCCACGTTCGTTCCCTGCTTTGCGGAGATCTCGACGGCCTGGACTTTTCCTCCCCATTCTTCCACCAGCACATTCCGGTCGGCAAGCTGCTGCTTGATCCGTTCCGGATTTGAATCCGGCTTGTCGATCTTGTTGATCGCCACCACCATCGGCACTCCGGCCGCCTGTGCGTGGGAGATCGCCTCAAGAGTCTGCGGCATCACCGAGTCGTCGGCCGCCACAATCAGAACCACGATATCGGTGACCTGGGCCCCGCGTGCGCGCATGGCGGTGAAGGCTTCGTGACCCGGCGTATCGAGGAAAGCAATGTGGCGTCCGTCATCCAGTTCCACGGCATATGCACCGATGTGCTGGGTAATCCCTCCGGCTTCCCCTGCAACAACGTTTGCCCGACGGATATAGTCGAGAAGGGAGGTCTTACCGTGGTCGACGTGGCCCATGATCGTGACGATCGGTGCACGCGGCTTCAGGCTTTCCTCGGAATCTTCCTCATCGGCCAGGACGTCTTCGGCATAGTCTTCCTGGAACTCGACCGTGTAGCCGAACTCGTCGGCTACAAGCTGGATCGTGTCCTTGTCAAGGCGCTGGTTGATCGAGACCATCAGGCCGAGGCCGATACACTTGGCGATGACTTCGGAGACATCGACGTTCATAAGCCCGGCCAGCTCGGCAACGGTGGCATACTCGGCCACATGGAGAATGTTTTCACTCTCCATCTGCTCCATCATTTCCAGTTCACGCTGTTCGCGATGCTCCTCGCGTCGTTGACGACTCCTCTTCTGGCGAGCCGAGCCGGCCCGGTCGTCCATACGGGAGAATGTCTCGCGGATCGCCTTCTGAACGTCTTCCTGGCTGACGTTGACTCCTTTCCTCTTTCTCTTCCGCTTGTCTGTCCGTTCGATCGTCTTGCCGGCAGTGGTCGCCGGCGGTTTGGCCGTTTTCGCCTCGGCGTTGATGTCGACCGACTTCGATTCGCGAATACGTTTTCTCTTTTTCTTCTTCTTCTTCGCCCCTTTTTCCTCTGCCTCGCTTTTCGAGATGTCGATCTTGCCGACGACGCTCAGTCCCTTCAGCTTCGGTTTTTTGATAACGTCCTCGGGTGCTGTCGCCACTGCTTCTTCCTCCTCTTCCTCATATTCTCCTTCCTCTTCCTCCTCAATCTCGGCGACTCCGTCCTCTTCTATCTCTGCTGAAGGTTCTTCCTCCACAACTTCAGCTTCAACCTCTTCGGCCTGCTGCGGGGCTGCTTCAGCAACCGGGAGCGGTTCTTTCGCCTCGGCAGTCTCGATTGTCTCCGCCTCTTCCACGACCGTCTCCTCTGCAGCCTCGACCGGTCTCGGGGAGACTTCCGTGTGGGGCTCTTCCTCGACCTCTTCGGTCAGGCTCTCGGGTTCGACGGATTCCATCGGCAGGTCGACCTCTTCCGATGCCGTGACTTCTTCTTCGGCTGTTTCGGCTGTCGGAATTTCTTCTGCGACCGCTTCCATCTCCGGTGTGGAAACCGGTTCGACTTCGGACGCGCGCTCCTTCCGCTTCTTCTCCTGCAGCTCCGGATCCTGCGGAGTAACCCGGGCCTCTTCGGTCTCGAGATGCTTCTCCTTCTCGTCCGGCTTCCGGACTTTTACTCGCCGTTCGTGATAGGCATCGACTTTACGGCGTTGCTTCTCGATCTGGCGATGTTCCTTCTCGAATTTGCTCATCACCACATCGTACATTTCCTGATCAAGCTTTGTCGTTGCCTTGTTCGGCACGTCGAAGCCTTTGGTGTTCAGGAACTCCACGATTGTCTCGCGCCCGATATTCAACTCGGAGGCCAGTTTGAAGAGTCTGTAAGTCTTTCCTGTGTCTTTGGTAGCTGCCATGCGGCGTTGATTCGGAATCGGCTGATTCCTGTCTGCGTTCAGTTCTCGAATAATATCTCGGTCGTCTTTATTCACATCCGCATCCGATCGGCGGGGAAATATTGTCCGGGCCGATCGGATGTGGAAGATAACTTCTGTAAACTATGCAATGACGGACAATCACACGTTATCATGGAGCGAAATTATGCATCCCGCTCTTCACTCCCATCGGTTTCCGTCGATTCGGTCGCAGCGGCTTCGACAGGGGCCGATTCCTCCTGCCGGTCTTCCCTCTCTTCGGTATCGGGTGTCTCTGGTGTCGAAGCGGCTTCGATCGGTATCTCCTGCTCCGTCGGCTCGTTTTCGACAGGCTCCTGCGATTCCTCGGCGGGTGCCGTCGGTTCCTCTTCCACTCTTTCCTCCTCTGAAGTCCCCTCTTCATTGCCGGACGTATCCTCCGTCTCCTCGGCGTCGGTCTCCTGCTCTCCGGGGGGGAGAACCGCATCCAGACTGAGGTTCGGAAGAATATCACGCAGTTCGTTCTCGTCGAACTCCACAATCATGATTGCCCTGATCTCGCGCAACTTCTGCGCGGTCATGCCCTCGATTTCCAACAGCTTCGCCTCGTCGGCCCGGAGGAACTCCTTGGCCGTTTCGATATCCATCATGATGAGGCTTTCATACAGACTGTCGCCGAGCTCGTCCTTGAACTCGATCAGCTCAATGTCTTCGCCCCCTTCCTTGACCAGGTCGATCGTGTATCCGGTCAGCTTCATTGCCAGCCGGACGTTCTGTCCGCCGCGACCGATTGCCAGGGAGACCTGATCGTCGGCTACCAGAACCGTTGCCGTCCGGGTCTCCTCGTCGATGGCGATCTCCTTGATCTTCGCCGGCGAGAGTGCCCGGGTGATAAACGTTTTCGCGTCCGGATCGAACGGGATCACGTCGATGCTTTCGTTTGAAAGCTCGCGGACGATCGAGTGGATGCGGACGCCTTTCATACCAACGCACGCGCCGACCGGATCGACCCGCTCGTCGTTCGAGAGGACGGCGACCTTTGCCCGTTCTCCCGGTTCGCGTGCAATCGACTTGATCTCGATGATGCCGTCGTAGATCTCCGGAATCTCGATCTCCATCAGCTTGTGCAGGAACATGGGATCACTTCTGGAGATGATGATCTCCGGCTGCGAGGAGGTCCCCTCATCGGAACGAACCTCCTTCAGCAACGCCCGGATCGTCTCCCCCTTCTTGTAGCGCTCGCGCCAGATCTGCTCGCTGCGGGGCATCCGGAGCTCTACACGGTTGTGCTGCACGTAGACGTCGTTGCGGCGAACCTGATAGACCTCGCCGACGATAATTTCCCCGACTTTCTCGCTGTATTCCCCGATGATGTTCTCTTTCTCGACTTCCCGGACGCGCTGACCCAGCGTCTGTCCGGCCATCGAGATCATCCGGCGGCCGAAATTCTCGGCCAGGTTCTCCAGATTCAACTCCGTCAGATGTTCGTCGCCAAGCTCGTACTCCTCCTCCTCCTCGTTCGCTTCGTTCAGCGAAATCTGGAGACTGGGATCCTCCACTTCCTCAACAACTTCGCGGATAAGGTAGATCTCGATATCCCCCTTATCCATGTTCACAATGATGTCGAACTCGGCATCGGGACCGTATTTCTTTCGCACCATCTGGGCAAACGTGTCCTCGATAATGCCTTGCAGAAGATCCCGGTCGATGCTCTTCTGCCGTGCCATCTCGGCGAACGCCTCGACGATCTGCGATTTGTTGATCTTGGATTTTGTCTTGCGCTTGGCCATCGTTTCAATGCAAAATGAAAAATGCAAAATTCAAAAAGGGAGAGGCTCGCTGTTTGACCTTCTTGAATTTTCCTTTTGAAGTTCTAGTTGCCCGGTCAGATCTCCGGTTCCACCGTCACCCGCTCAATCCGGCTGAGCGGAAGCTGCATCGGCTCCGGAGGTCCGGTCTCTTTCTTCCCCTTCTTCCCTTTCGGATTGCGGACCCCCTCGACGGTTATTTCCGTGGAAGCCGCTCATCGAGGGCTACCTCGTCAATCCGGATCTGCGCGGCGTGTTCTTCGGGC
>CBFGQN010000109.1:0-9407 GCA_965650895.1 uncultured Ignavibacteria bacterium
ACCGACGGCCCGGCTAACGCCGTCATCAAAGCCGGAGACGACATCTACGTCGGAGGCAACTTCAGCCAGGCCGACCGGGAGGATGAAGCGATCAATGCCTGGAACGTCATCAAGTGGAACCCTACCTATCGTTACTGGCGCCCCCTCCTCTCGGCGACCGTCCTCGGCAGCGTCCGCACACTCGTCCACTTCAACGACCGCCTCTTCGCCGCAGGACCCATGACCTACAAGGAAAACCCTCAACAACTCCTCGATCCAGACAACCACCTCGCTTGGCTCGGTTCGCGCGGTTGGCACCTCGTCCCCGGTATCGTCCGAGGAAACATCATGGCCGCCACCTCCACCGGTTCCGAGATCATCCTCGCCGGCAACTTCTTCTCCGCCGATGAACAGATCGCCGTCAACATCGCCATCTGGGACTCCGCATCCAAAGACTGGAAGCCCATCACTCCCGGAAGCGGGCTCGCCGATCAGGAAGACCTCGCCTACGTCCTCGCACTCGCCGCCGATGACCAATACATCTACGCCGGCGGACTCTTCGGCGTCGTCGATACCTTCGAGACACCACACATTGCCCGCATGAATCGACAGACCGGCGTCTGGGAGGCCATGGGGGACGGGCTCGACAAGACCGTCCGAGCCATCGCCATCAGCGACGACGGGACCGTCTACGCCGGTGGAGACTTCTCTCACTCCGGCACCACGCCCATTCGCGGCATCGCCCGGTGGAACGGATCGGCGTGGGAACCGCTCGGCGACGGCATCGACGGCGACATCCGATCACTTGCCGCAGCCGACGGCAAGCTCTACGTCGGTGGAAGCTTCCGTCGGGCCGGTGACAAGGAGGTCAACAACATCGCCGTCTGGGATCAGGCCACGCAGGAATGGAACGCGATGGGTGATGGACTCGACTCCCGCCTTCTTCCTTCGGTCGACGTGCTGACGTATCACCAGGAGAGCGGGCGGTTGTTCGCCGGAGGGTTCTTCAACGTCTCGGGCAGCGACAGCATGTACAACGTGGCGCGATGGAACCGTTACGGATGGTCGGGGTTGGGGAGCGGGACGGACTGGGCGGTCTGGTCGATATTGCTGGAGGGTCATGATCTGTATGTGGCGGGGGGGTTCCGGACGGCTGGTGGGAAGACATCGCCATACATCGGATTATGGCACGACCCGACGCTGTCGGTGGAGGAACGACCGGAGCCTGTGGTGGCCGGAGAGTTGCGGGGTGGCGCACCGAACCCGTTTGCCTCGGCGACGACGATCCGCTACAGTCTTCCGCGACGCACGCACGTGCAGATGAGCATTTACGACGTGCGAGGAGTCGAACTGGAGCGGTTGCTCGACGAAACGGTGGAACCGGGCGAGCACCGGATCGACTGGGAGCCCGCCGCGTCGCTGCCTGCCGGAGTCTATATCGTTCGCATGGAGGTCGAAGGAGAGATCCTGGCACGGAAGATCATTCGCCGGCAGAAGTAGCCAGACGCTTCTCTCCCGATCAGCAAACCTTCCCGGCAACCTGTGCGCGGTCCCTTCCATCCGGAAGGGACCGCGCTTCATTTTACTTCCTCCTCTCCCCTTCTCACTCTTGTAAACGCCTGTTACCGACGCGACCTTCACTCTCCTATTGAGTCTTCATGATACGGTCGGTTGCTACTGATTACCGCACGAAGAATTTCTCTCCAGCCGCTGTGAGTTTCCTCTCCTTTCGGGTGTTTCCCTTCGGGAGAGTTCGACTCTTCTGCAAGCTTCCATTCCACGTAAAAATGCAGCACCAATATTTCCGACAACAAACTCCATCGGATTGATCTTATGAAACGACGACTTCTTCTCCATACATTCGCACTTCTCATTCTGCCGGCAACTCTCCCTTGTCTTGCACAAAGGACTTCAACTCCGTTCAAGTTTCCGGACGCTCTTCTGACAACGGCCTCATCTCTTCGCGGTTCCGCTGCGGTCGATTCCCTCTGGAACGACGAGAAGTGGACGGCCGGGGCGGGAACGCCCGGTACCGACAACGTCGTTCATGCCGTTGCCTGGAGCGACGGCGACCTGTTCGTCGGGGGAGAATTCCGTGACATCGGCGGAAAGAGTCTCACTTCTATCGGCATGTTCCGCGACGGCGCGTGGAGAGCACTCGGGGACCTGCCGGAGAACAGCTTTGACGGAACCGTTCACGCCATCGCCGTCGACGGCGACAACGTCTACGTCGGGGGGCAATTCACCATTTACAGGCATCCCGACATCCGCAACATCGCCGTCTGGAACCGGACGACCAACACCTGGGCGCCTCTCAGCAAAGGGATCGGCGGCCTCAATGCCACGGTCGTCTTCGCCATGCTGATGCATGAGGGCGATCTCTACGTCGCCGGACGTTTCGTCGTCGCCGGAACCATCGTCTCGGTCAACATCGCACGGTGGGACGGCGAGCGGTGGCACCGGGTGGGGACCGGCATCAACGATCAGGTCGACGCGCTGGCGACCGACGGAAAATATCTCTACGCCGGAGGGGAGTTCACGATCGCCGGGGATGTGCGAGCCGAACGGATTGCACGCTACGAGTTCTCCAGCGGTCGCTGGAGCAGTCTCGGAGCGAGCTTCGAGTATCCGGAAGACAAGGTGGCGGCTCTGGCAGTCGACGACGAGTATGTGTATGCGGGAGGCCGGTTCGAGAAGCTCTCGGGGAAGAAGATGTATAACATTGCCCGTTGGAAGAAGTCGACCGGCGAGTGGTCCGATCTGAAGGAAGGGGTCACGAACGATGCGCTGACGACGCGGACGTTTCTCTCGACGCCGGACGGGATCACACCAGTTGTGGTCCGGTCGTTGCTGCTGCGCGGAGAAGATCTCTTTGTCGGAGGGAACTTCCTGTCGATCGTCAGCATGCCGGAGACGCGAATGACGCCGGAGTCCGTCGGCAGCCTCAAGAACATAGCCAAGTGGGAGACCGGAACCGATACGTGGTCAACACTTCCGAACAGTGCCAGTCGGTATTCAGGCGTGATCCATCCGGGCAAATCGGGGGGTGGCTTCGCGACGCTGTTCAGTATTAAAGCCAGCGTGGAAACGATGGGACTGGATACGGAGGGAAGGATCTATATCGGAGGGGACTTCATCATAGTCAGTGCAGGAAAGCCGTTTGTCTCACCCTATCTCTGCAAGCTCACCAGCCACGATACCGTCTGGTCGCCGATCGGTTCCGGAGGCTTTGACGGTACGGTGCTCGGGATGGCCAGTGACAACGCGGCTGTCTATGCAGTCGGATCATTCGACTACTCCGGAACGATACGTACCGGTCCGATCGCCCGTTACGACAGGGAGATCGGACGCTGGGAATCGATGGAAAATGTGTGGGGAAAGATGACCGGAATTACGGATGGAGGAGAGAGTATCTACGTCGGAGGTGAAGGGCTAACTCTCCAGTATCCTACCGGAGGATGGATCGAATTCGGCGGATTGGCCCGATGGAACAAAGCAAGCCGGACATGGTCCCGGGTCGGAGAGAACAGTCCGGACAAGGTCTCCGCACTGGCATACGCCGACGGCAGACTCTACGTCGGATCACCTCTGATGATCTGGGACGGGACCTCCTGGGACTCGGCCGAGGTCCAGCCCGACGGCGTCATTCACTCCATTGCCGTCGACGGCGACAATGTCTATGTCGGGGGAACATTCGACGTGATCGGTGACGACTCGGTCCACAACGTCGCGGTCTGGAATCGGGCAACCCGTCAGTGGTCACCCCTCGGAGAAGGCCTGAAGACGGATCCCGATCCCAACAATCCGGATCGGGTTACACAGGTCCGAACGATGGTGGTCTGGAACGGAACACTCTATGCCGGAGGCAACTTTACCACCTCCGGATTCCTCTTCACGGGAAACATCGCCGCATACAACCCGACAACACAGAAGTGGGCAAAGGTCGGAAGCAGAGGCATCGGCAACAGCAGGACATCGGTCAACATCCTGCATCCGGCCACCTACGGACTCTATGCCGGTGGCGAGTTCAACGAATTCGTCTTCGAGAACGGAGACAGACCAAAGGGAATCGCTCTGTTCGACGGAACACTCTGGCGCGCGCTCGGATCGGGCATCTCTTCGGTCCCCACATCCGACACCGGGACAACCCGATACGGTACCGTCTACGCTCTGGCTTCCAATGCCGAACATCTCCTCGTTGCCGGCGACTTCAACACGGCCGGAGATAAAACTGCAGACAACTACGCCGAGTGGCGATATCCCGCTCCGGGCGGACAGACAAGGAAAGAGGACGAAGACGATCCTTCGGCAGTCGCACAGATTCCGGGAGTTGTTCGCGATGGAACCGGAGATGAACCGATCCCCGGTCATCTCCATTCCTCACCGGCTCCCCTCTTCGACGAACTGCATCCCGACGATGTCCACTGGGACGACCGCTTCGCACCCGAGGTCACGCCGACCGGCACCGACGACGACATCTTCGCACTGGCTGCCACCGGGGACAGTGTCTTTGCCGGCGGGGCCTTCTCCAAAGTTGTCGGGCTCACCGTCAACTCCATCGCACTCTGGAACGGCGTCGACTGGGAAGCGCTCGATGACGGTTCGTCCGTCGGCCTCGACGGTATCGTCTTCGCGCTGAAACTCGTCGGCGATGATCTCTACGTCGGAGGACAGTTCTCGCAGGTCGGGGGGCTCCCGGCAAACAACATCGCCGTCTGGAACATGAAGACAAAGTCATGGCGCACCTTCGGTGAGGGAGTGACCGACGACGAGGGGAAGACCCCCTTCGTTTCGGATATCGAGTTCTACAACGGGGAGTTGTATGTCGGCGGATTCTTCGGCTATGCCGGAGGGACCTCGGCGCAGAGTGTCGCCCGGTGGAACGGGACATCGTGGAGGCCGCTTGGCGCCGGAGTCGACGGGAACGTGACGGCACTGGAGGTCTACAAAGGGGCTCTGTATGCGGGAGGAAGCTTCGGACAGGCCGGAGAGGTCAGTTCCGGGAGCATTGCATATTGGGACGGTTCGGAGTGGCACGGTCTGGATGGCGGGATTAACGGCGTGATCAATGCCATGACGGCCTACACACCCTATCAGGAAGGAGAAGCCCTTGATGAAGTCCTGATGATCGGCGGGGATTTCACGCGATTTGCAGAATCCAGCCAGTTCAACGTCTACAATCTTGCCCGTTGGACGATTGCCGATACCATTCCGGAAGGGAGATTCGACTTTGCATTCGGTCTGGGAGATCAGACCTACAGCCTTCCGGAAATTCGCACGCTTTACGCCGACAGTCTCCGCCTCTTCGCCGGTGGGAACTTCAAGTACTCTCCTTCTCCGTCACAGAAATTCCGCAACGGCGACCTGAACTACATCGGCTATAACTACAGCGACGATCCCGGCTTCTACGCCTGGCTCAGCATGCAGGGGGGCGTCAACGCTCCGGTTAACGCCGTCGTCAGAGCCGGCGACTATCTCTATGCAGGAGGATCTTTCTCCAGAGTCGGACAGGAGGACATTCGTGCCGACGGCATCGCACGGTGGCACACACGATACAACCGATGGGAACCCCTCCTCTCGGCCTATACCCTCGGCAATATCTACGCCCTCACCCTTCTCGACAGGAACGTCTACGCCGGTGGACCGTTCTTCATCAAACAGGATCCGAGACAACTCTGGGATGACGACAATTATCTGGCCCGACTCGGTGCTCACGGCTGGCACCTGATCGACGGCAAGGTTCAGGGAAACATCCTCGATGTCGAGACCTTCGGTGACGAGGTTATCATCGTCGGTCGCTTCTTCGTCAGTGATGAGAAGATTGCCGTCAACGTCGCGCGATGGAACGCCGAACAAAAGAAATGGAGCGCACTGACGCCCGGAAGCGGCGTCGCCGATCAGGAGGAACTCGCCTATGCCATGGCCGTCGTCGCCGATGACGAGCGCATCTACCTCGGCGGTCTCTTCGGCGTCGTCGACACCTTCGAGACACCGCACGTCACCTATCTCGACCGGGCAACCAACACCTGGCATCCCCTCGGTGAGGGGCTCGACGGGAGGGTGACCGCACTGGCACTCGACACTGACGGAACGCTCTATGCCGGAGGAGACTTCGCCCACTCCGGCACCAGGCCGATGCGGGGAGTTGCCCGCTGGGACGGGACGGCATGGCAGCCGATGGGAGACGGGATTGACGGTGACGTCCGATCGTTACTGGCACGGAACGGGAAGCTCTACGTCGGCGGCATCTTCGACCGGGCCGGTGATGTCGATGTGACCAACGTCGCAGTCTGGGATCAAACGACCGGAGAGTGGAGCCGCATGGGAGAAGGGCTCGGCTCGGAGTTCTATCCGTCGGTCGATGTACTCCTGATGAGCAACGGGACGTTGTTTGCCGCCGGGTTCTTCAAGGTCTCGGGAACCGACAGTATCGAGAACGTTGCCCGATGGGACGGAGATCGGTGGTCAGGTCTGGGAAGCGGTGTTGATTTCTCGGTGCACGACGGGCTGGTTGATGAGGGAGAGGTCTACTTTGCCGGGACGTTCCGTCGTGCCGGCGGGAAGCCGTCGCAGTACATCGCGTTGTGGCACGATCCGACGCTGTCGGTCGAGGAGCGGCCGGAGCCGCCGGTGGCCGGTGAATTGCGGGACGGGGCACCGAATCCGTTTGCCTCGGCGACGACGATCCGCTACAGTCTTCCGCGACGCACGCACGTGCAGATGAGCATTTACGACGTACGGGGCGTTGAACTGGAGCGGTTGCTCGACGGAACGGTGGAACCGGGGGAGCACCGGATCGACTGGGAGCCGGAGGCATCCCTGCCGACCGGAGTCTACATCGTCCGTATGGAGGTGGAAGGGCAGGTTCTGGCACGCAAAATCATTCGTCAGTAAGGAGGAACCCGGACTTTTTTGCTCTATTCCGATCTCGCGGACCGGAGCTTCCGGAAACCGTCCGGAAGCTCCGCGCCAACCACTGACAACAGATCTGTTTCGCATCCTTTGCTCTTTCTTATCCTGATAATGTTCCGGCCTCGGACGGTGACAAGTCAGAAAAGAAAAGAGTCTTTGTCTGATATTCACCATACACATCGTATGGGGGGCCGGGTTCGATCACACATTATTCGCAGGCTTTACCATGCATCTTCAGCTACCGACATTCACCCTGCGCCTTTGCTGCATTCTCGCCCTGTTGCCGGTCGGTCCACTCTTCTCACAGTCTTCCCCTTCCGATGCATTACCCCTCCACAGATCGACTTCATCCCCCTTTGCCGGTCCCTTCAATGCTTCCCGGTTTTCAACCTCCGTATCGGTTCAGAACGACCCGGGCACAGGGAATGGAAACTGGATCGGCGGCTATGGTCTGCCCGGCACCGACGCCTCCGTCAAAGCCATTGCTTACCACAACGGAAACGTATATGTCGGCGGCGAGTTCGCACGGATAATGGGTCTCCCGTTCGGCGGCATCGTTTTGTGGGATGGTAGGGCGTGGCATCCCCTCGGCGACAGGGCAGACAACGGTGTCGACGGATTCGTCAACGCCATCGCCGTCGACGGGGACAAGGTGTACGTCGGCGGACAGTTCAGAAATGCGGGAGGGAAGCCTGCCCGAAACATTGCCGTCTGGAACAGGACAACAAAGACCTGGTCGGCACTCGGTGAAGGGATCGGCGGCATCAACGCAAGCAGCGTCGGCGCACTCGTTGTTCGCGACGGGGTGCTCTATGTCGGCGGACGATTTGTCGTTGCCGGAACAACCGTCGCGGTCAACATCGCACAGTGGGACGGCACCCGCTGGCGGCGGGTCGGCAACGGGGTCAACGATTATGTCCGCACGCTTGCCGTCGACGACCGGCATCTCTATGCCGGAGGAGAGTTCACTGTTGCCGGAGACGTCCGCACGTCGAAGCTGGCACGATTCGATCTTGACGCACGGGAGTGGTCCGGCATGGATACGCGGTTTGAGGCAACCGACGTCATCACCAGTATCGTCACCGACGAGGAGTATGTCTACATCGGAGGGAGATTCGACCGGGTCGCCGAACGAGCGATGAACAACATCGCACGGTGGAAGAAATCGAGCGGCGCGTGGTCCGATCTGAAGCTTGGAGAAACCAACCTGCGAAAGGACTAGATATTCCTGCTCCTCTACGGCATCAAGCCGATAAAAATCCACGCGATGGAAATGCGGGGGGACGACCTGTTTGTCGGGGGTGATTTCGATAACGTGGTCAGCGATCCGAGTCAACTCGGCTCCAGCGGCTACGCCGGCGACAATCCGCGCGACATGGCGAAGTGGAACCGGGTGACCGAGACGTGGTCGAAGTTTCCCCGGACGTCGGCCCTTACGGGGAGAACGTACGAGACATCGGGCGTCGTCAAGGGTTCTCTGGTGGTCGGCACCACCGCCGATTTCGGCTCCGTCTCTCCGCGTGACGACCAGTCAACAGTCGTTTATTCGTTTGCAACGGCAGAGAACGGAGCCATTTATATCGGTGGAAGTTTCGATTTCGCCGGACCGATCGGTATCGGCGACGATGTCCCTTCAAGTCGGATCACCCCGGACGACGAAGCGGTCTTTACGGCAAACATCTGCCTTCTCTCGGAAAAGGATACACTCTGGTCTCCGCTGGGAGGGAGCGGCTTCGATAACGATGTCTACGCACTTGCTGAAGATGAGGGCTACATTTATGCTGCCGGACTCTTCACACGAGCAGGCGCAAAACCTATCAACCGCATTGCGCGGCTCGACAAGTCGACCGGACAGTGGACCGATATGGAGAGAGGAGTAAAGGGGAAGCGTACCGTTCAACCGGGAGGAGGAGTCAGCATTGCGCCGAGTGAGGTTCGGGCTTTCATGCAGCGAGGCGGCTATCTGATCGCCGGAGGAGACTTCGACACGATCGGTTCGGTCGCCGCGCAGGGGCTGGCGCAGTGGAACAAGACGACCGAGCGGTGGGAAGGGGTCGGCGATGCCCGATTCGACATCGTCACCTCGCTGGCTGCCGACGACAAGATCCTGGCCGTCGGCGGGATGCACGGATTGGCGCTGTGGGACGGAACCTCATGGAGCCACCCACCGAACGGTCCGAACGGCCCGGTCTACGCCGTTGCGCTCGACAGTACCTACATCTACGTCGGCGGCGAGTTCACCGACGCCGGGGGGACACAAGTAAACAACATTGCCCGGCTTGAAAGAGCAACGGGGAGATGGTCCGGCCTTGGTCTGGGGACAGGAGGTCCGGTGTACGCTCTTGCATTCGGAGAAGACGGACTTTACATTGGCGGGGCCTTTGCTCTGGCCGGAGGGATAACCCGTCGGAACATCGCTCTCTGGAATCGGACAACCGACACGTGGAAGAGTCTTGGCTCCGGCATCTACAGTCCGCAGTTCCCCGACAACACCGTTTACGCCATACACCCGGCAC
>CBFGQN010000110.1:0-9360 GCA_965650895.1 uncultured Ignavibacteria bacterium
TGAGGCGGTATTCTGGCCGGAGCGGACCCATGACGACGATGTCGACCGAATCGCCCGAGAAGTTCTGGAAGTAGTTGAACTGGTAGATCGTCGCGTCCAGTCCGGTCTTCACCGTCAACCTGTCGTTGGCATACCACTCCAGCTTTGATTTGCCGGTATAGTCACGAATACTGTTTTTCGCCTCGAAGAAGAAACCGGAATTCTTTCCGTCGAAACCGGTCTCGTACTTGCTTCCGCCCGCATTCAGGACAAAGAAGAGATCGTCGGCAAACGTGTGGGTCCAGCGGACCGAGCCGACGAGGTTGGAGATGCCGAGATTGAACTCGAGACCGCTCGCCTCCAGTCCCAGATCGTCCGCACTGGTAAAGCCGCTCACCTGCAGGACATCATTCTTCGACAAAGTCTGCGTGATCTTGGCGTTGACGTCATAGAAGGCAAAGTTCGGGAAGGGATTTTCCGGATCCTCCGGCAGCAAACCGGTGATCAGATCCAGATAGGTGCGCCGCCCCCCGATGAAGTACGATCCGTTGCCGAAGGGGGTCGGCCCCTGTAGCGAGAGACGGGAGGAGACCAGGCCGAGCGAGGCGACTCCCTCGAACTCGTTGACGTTTCCATCTTTCTGGCGAAGATCAAGGACCGCCGACAGACGGCCACCGTATTCGGCGGGATAGGCTCCCTTGATCAGGTCCACATCCTTGATCGCATCCGGATTGAACGTGGAGAAGAAACCGAGAAGATGGGAAGGGTTATAGACCGTGGAGCCGTCAACCAGCACCAGGTTCTGATCCGGAGAACCGCCACGAATGTACAGACCGCTTGAAATCTGGGATGAGGTAAGAACGCCCGGAAGGAACTGCAGGGCACGGAACACATCGGCCTCTCCTCCGATCCGGAGCTGCGCCAGTTGTTCCACCGGAATCTCCACCTTGCTGACGGTGATTTGTCGCTTCTCCTTCTGCCCCACCACCGTCACTCCCCCTGTCTCGGTCTGGACCGGAGTCAGCGCGAAATCTTCACGACGGGATTCTCCGTCGGCAAAGGTGATCTTCACTTCCAGAGGTTCGTATCCAAGCGAGGTAACCCTGACCGTATAGGTTCCCGACGGAATATTCTTCACGACATAGTAACCGCTGGCATTTGCAGCCGCCCCCACCTTCGTGCCGAGCACGGCCACCGTGGCTCCGATCAGCTTCTCGCCGTTTTCGACATCGGAGACATATCCGCTCAGTGTGGCTCCTGCCGGGACCTCCTCCTCTCCTTCTTCAGCAAGAAGCGGAGCCGTCGTCATCATCGCAATCGTTCCGGTCACCATCACCATAAAGAACCGGAACAGCACTCTCCTCTCCGTCGAGAACTTCCTCATGCGGATCATACTTTTTGATGTAAACGTTAGGAATGTAGAATTGAATTCTGTAGTCGGGCGCATACTACCCTTCAAACGTTTGTCGGTTGCATCCGTTATGTTCCCCTTTCAAAGGTTTACACCCCCCTTCACACCATCGGACACTCATGCCGGCAGGGCAGGGTTTGAACCTGTACCCTCTACCCTTCTCCAGACTACCGGACGCTTCCTTTCTTCAGTTCTTCGATCGAATAGAACGTATCGCGCCATCGCACTCCCCCCTGCACTGTTGCAATCAGGGCGGAGAGAAAAATCCCCCAGAGAAACAATCCGGCGGAAATCGGATACAGAAGAGCTGTCCGCAGAGGGAGGCTCTGGCTGTGTGCTGAGAGTCCGACCGAGAGGAGGCAGAGAAACACCGTCAACGCAGAGAGAAGAACCGTCAGGGGAGACGGATCGATCACCGGAACGACGAATGGAGAGAGAAAGACAAGAAGAATTCCCGTAACGGCAAAGAGCAGACGCCACCAGTTGAAGTTCATGCCCGGAAAACCGCTTCTGATAATCCCTCTGACGATATCCCGTGCTCCTTCGCGCCAGCGCACTCTCACCCTCCCTTCTCCGTAGAGCGGCACCGAGCGTCCGCCGTACTTTTTGGCGAGATAGCCCAGCTTCATATCGTCGGCGATTTCCAGACGCAACGCTTCATGTCCCCCGAACCGTTCGTAAAGATCACGGCGGATCATATTGAAGGCACCGATACCGACGTAGGCGTCGAGCGATACCGATTCCACCCGCCAGAACCGAAAGCCGACTCCGAGCATCATGGTAAAGAAGGCCAGAAGTCCGGCCTCGGTCTTTCCATGACTGAGAAGCTGGGGAAAGACCACCAGATGATCGGCCTCATACATTTCAGCCGAGGCGACGGCACGTCCGACAGCCTCGGAATCGAACTCGACATCGGCATCGGTGAAGAGGAGCCACCGGCCCGTACTGACGGCAAATCCCTCCCGTAACGCATGACATTTCCCAAGCCAGCCCTCAGGAAGAGTCCGGATAGCGACATGGCAAACCTCGGAATGATCGGCTGCGATCCGTCGGATAATTTCACCGGTTCGATCTTCCGAACGATCATCCGCCACCACAATCTCCAGCGGTTTGTACTCCTGTGTGAGAAGGGAACGAAGTGTTGTGGTAATGTTCCGCTCTTCATTCCTCGCTGCAAAGATGACCGAGACGGAGTCCCGGGAATCCGATGTTGCCGGTTGCAACTTCTTCCGTTTGCGCCACCGTTCGATCAATACAACGGGAATGGCGATGTAAAGAGCACCGATCAGTGCGACCACGCTTATGAGTTCAGTTACCATCGCAGGGGTAAACCTCCGGAACGTTCCTCATGGTTCCGATCATGGTTGTATCGAGTAAATCAAGGTCGGCTTGTTTTCTTCCTAAAAAAGCGGAAGCGCGATCCGCCTTGACGGCGAATCGCGCTTCCTGTATTGCGTCTCACTCACCCCCTTCATGCAGGAGCGTGAATGACTTCCTTTCGGATTAGAGGCTCAGCGGTGCCCAGCCACCCTCAGCGGTCGACCAGACGAAGCCGAGAGCACGGTTCGGGCTGATCGTGACGAAGGTACCGCCTGCGATCGGGCCGTTGATCGTGCCGGCAAACGTTGCCATTGCGGCATCGTTGTCACCGTTGAGAACCCAGACAACCTGACCGTCAACGCCGGCAGCAGCCAGCGTTACCGAGTTGGTCGTGCCGACGCCACCATCATCCGGAATCACGACAACGATGTCGTCCTGATTCATCGTGGTGTTGCCTGCTGCACCCATACGGTAGCTCAGCTTTGCCGCACCCTGCTGAATCCAGAGAGCAACTGCGTCGTTACCCGGGCTGACCGACTCGATGCGAACACCGTCGGTGCCGGCTGCGCTGTTGAAGACGCCTGCCCAGCCTCCGGTGCCCGTGACGACCGAGCGGACGCCTGCACCACCGTTCAGGTTGGTTGCACTTGCGTTAACAATCGCATTTCCGTTCGGAAGCGGACCGCCCGACGTAGCTGTGATAACGTCGTTTGCGTTAGCTCCGGCCGTGTTTGCGAAGACGCCTGCGCTTCCTGCACCACCGGCGTTCGTTGCCTGGACGGCGTTGCCGATACCAATAACGGTCGACACGATGCCGTTGACGTTACCGGTAGCCGTTGCGTAGATTGCCGGTCCGATGTTCGAGTTCACCGTCACACCCGTTCCGTTGGTCGAGGTAAACGAAGCACCGTTGGCACCCGTACCCATAACCGCCGTTCCGGTCGTGCTGGTCGCATTGACGCCTGCACCCGAGGTAGCAATGGCGTTGATGGCCGGTCCGGCTCCTGCCGTCTGACCCTCGATTGCCGGCGAACCGTTAGCTGCGTTGCTGATGAAGCCGCGAAGAACGCCCTGCGCCGCACCCGACTTCTCGATCTCGATCGACCACGGACCGTTCGTTGCGTCGGCCGTTGCGCCGGTCTTGTTGACCGGAAGCGTGAAGTCATCCGGTGCCCACTGCACAACACCACCAACCGTCTTCAGAACCCAATCGTTGGTTCCGCTCGGCTGAATCTTGATCGGCGTCACGTTCGCGTCGGCGATCTTCGGCGTCGTAATGGCATTGTCCATGATGTTTGCCGTCTCGATGAAGTCCCACTCGGCAGTCGTACCTGCGGCGTTTGTGGTCAGCACCTGATGGGCTGCGCCCGGCATGATTGCGCTCGGCGGAATCGATCCGGCTGCCGGAGCACCCCAGAAGACCGTCGTGCCGGCAGCATCAGTCTGCAGGTAGGTGTTTGCACCACCCGGCTGGATGTACTGCGTGCGAACCTTGTCCCAGTCAACAATGCCTGCACCGTTGGTGGCCAGCATCGTGTTGTCCGGACCCGGAAGCATGTCCTCGTCCTGAACCGTTCCGTTCTGGATGTCGGCACTTGCAACCGTGTTATCAAGAATGTCGGCGCTGGTGATCGACTCGTTCTGGATCACGCGCGAATCAACCGCGTCGGTCCCCAGATCGGCGTTCATCACCTGTCCGTCCTGGATCTTCTGCGTCGTCACCGAATTGTCGGCCAGGTCCGTGTTCGTCACCTGTCCGTCCTGAATGTCGGCGCTGGTGATCGACTCGTTCTGGATCACGCGCGAATCAACCGCGTCGGTCCCCAGATCGGCGTTCATCACCTGTCCGTCCTGGATCTTCTGCGTCGTCACCGAATTGTCGGCCAGGTCCGTGTTCGTCACCTGTCCGTCCTGAATGTCGGCGCTGGTGATCGACTCGTTCTGGATCACGCGCGAATCAACCGCGTCGGTCGCCAGATCGGCGTTCATCACCTGTCCGTCCTGGATCTTCTGTGTCGTCACCGAATTGTCGGCCAGGTCCGTGTTCATCACCTGTCCGTCCTGGATATCCTGCGTCATGATCGACTCGTTCTGGATCACGCGCGAATCAACCGCGTCGGTTGCCAGATCCGGGTTCATCACTTCACCGTTCAGGATCTTGTCCGTGGTGACGGCATCCGGGCCGAGCTTCTGGTTCGTCACGGCCAGATCAGCAATGTCGACGGTCATGACCTGCTGGTCCATGATGTCTTCGCTGAGGATCGTCTCGTTCAGGATCGTCCGCGTGTCGATTGCACCGTCAGCGACATCGATATTCTGAATCGTCAGATCGGCGATCGTCTCGGAATTGATCGAATCCCACATGACGTTGCCGAATCCGTCGGTCATCAGAGCGGTCCACGGATTGCCCGGAGCCATATCCTCGGTGAGGATGGTTCCGTTCATGATGTCCTCGCTCTGAATGGTCTCGTTCAGAATCTCGTCGGTTGTGACTGCACCCGTTGCGATATCCTCTGCGAGAATGGTCTCGTTCAGAATCTCGTCGGTTGTGACTGCACCCGTTGCGATATCCTCTGCAAGGATCGACTCGTTGATAATCTCCGAAGTGCCGACAGCGTCCGGACCGATGTCGTCGACGCCGATCGACTCATTCAAGATGTCTGCGCCCGTCAGCGACTCGTCGATGACGTTTGCGCCGTCAATTACATCGTTGGCAATGATCGGGTTCGGATAGGTACCCGAGAGCTCACCGCCGGCCGGGCCGCCCGGAGTCGGGTTGCCGTAGATCAGCTGCACACCGTTATACATGATCGCCTGGCCGGCCGTTGCGCCGACGCTGTTGATCTTCGGCAGCGTGATCTGCTGCGGGCCGATGTGCTGCGTGATAACGCCGTTGGCCGCAATCTGTGCCGAGGTCACCGACCCCGGTGCAATGTGCTGCGTGTTGACGGCACCGTTTGCAATCATGCCGCTGGTAATGCCCTGACTGGCAATACCGACGGTCACGACCGGTCCGCTGCCTCCGCTGACCTGAACGCCGGGGCCTGCAACCACCTGCGTGATGCTGCCGCCGCCGCCGCCGCCGGCGTTGACCCACTTGAACTTTCCGGTCGCGGCATCAAAGGCCAAGACCTGTCCGTCCGCCGGATCCGGTGCGCCGTTGTCGTCAATATCCTGCGGCGTGATCGATCCGTCGGCAACGCTGAGCGCCTCGGCAGCCTCGAAGGCATACGGCGAGGTGGTCAGTGCGGTGCGCGGCGTCATCGGTGTGCCGTTGATGGAAATTTCAAGCCAATAGGCCTGGGTCCAGTCAAGGCTCCCTAACGGGGCCGGCGGACTTCCTGACCCAAGAAGAACACTGAAGATACCGCCGGGTCCGGTCGCCACGCCTGGGTAGCTATCCGACCAAAAGACGGCTCCTCCTGTTGCCGCGTCCATAATCGCGACATCGACATTGATTGTGCTGTTCGGATTCGAAGGATCAGCTCCTTGATAGGAGATGAGCTCCGGGATCTGTGCCGAGGCCGACGTGGTCAACAGCGCCAGACCGAACACCACCACTGGTAGAAGGGAAAGCTTCCGTTTCACTCTGAGACTCCCTAAGATGTTGGTGATACGTTATTAATTGATTGTATTGCTATGCTTGACTATACCCTTGTCTATTGCATCAGCAGCATTTTCTGCTGATAGCGAACTGTCCGTCCTCCCTGCTCCGAAGGCTGGGCGTCGAGCGTATAATAATAGTAGCCCGTTGCAACCTGTTCGCCCAGATCGTTCGTGGCATCCCACGTAGCGGTATGTTCGCCTGCGGTATACAACCGGTCGACGACGAGCGAGCGAACCAGCTTGCCGTCCATGTCGTAGATGCGGATGCGAACATCACTGCGGTTCGGAATGTTGAAGTGGATTGTGGTGGAGGATGTGAAAGGGTTCGGCGAGTTCCAGAGAGAAGGAGTCTCTCCGATAGTCGGGTCCTCCGGAGTTGAAGAGGTCTGCTGGAAATACCAGAAGCCGTGATAGAGATCGACCGATCCCGGCTCATACCCCGAGACACCGGTAAAGGTCTGACCGACGGTCCCGCCGAAAACAAAGTTTCCCTGCCCGTCGAAGATCATCGTCGCCCCATTACCGATCACCTGACGCTCGAGTGTCTGCGCCGAGGTATCGATTGTTGTAGCGAACAACCCCACGAGGAAAAACGCCCCGAGAATTGCCGCCGTAGATTGTTTAGTGAAGCGCATAATATTAGCCTCAATAAATGATATATGTATGCCTTTCTGTTTGCTCGCAATCGTCATTCTTTCCCTTCTCCTCTCTTCTTTGCCTTTTGCTTCATTCCGCACAAAGCTACCCCACCGATCAAGACCGTGCAAATATCAGGCATTTTCTTCACTCGTGCAACTTTCGATATTCGAAAATTTTGCGAGCGCTGCACAGAATCTGCAACTTCTTAGGATGAGGTGTCCGTCAAACGACGGACATAGAGATTGTTTGTATGACCAAAATCGGGGACGCATGGATATCGTTGGTCCCCCAGTTTCCGACAACAATCGTGCCACCTTTTTTCCTTTTCCCTCCCCTCCTCTTCCCCGACACCTCTCCTGTAAATCGTGAAACTCTTTCACGTGTCGTGAATCGGGTTCACGTTTTCCTTAAAGGAATTTCGGCTAAAATACGCATTTCATAACAAACAACGAGCACCGGGAGGGAAAATCCCGGTGCTCTTGTTGTGATGATTTGTTGACCCTTCTCCCCCTGTTTCACGAATTTTCCTACATCTCTACCGATATCGGAGCCGCCGTCTCTTCATGGACTTCCTGCTCCTGATGAGTTTTCTCTTCGGCGGATGCCGAAGCCCAGAAATTCCGCTTCATCCAGAGTCGCATCGAATCGGCCAGCGAGTACATCACCGGCACCACCACCAGGGTCATCACTGTCGCAAAGCTGAGACCGAAAATGACCGTCACGCAGAGAGAGAACCACCACTGTGACTGTTCCCCGCCGACGAAGAAGTTCGGTTCCAGATTCGTCAGGATCCCCACGAAGTCGACGTTCAGTCCGATCGCCAGCGGAACAAGACCGATAATTGTCGTCACCGTCGTCAGGACTACCGGACGCAGGCGTGTAACGCCGGCATCGATAATGGCATCTCGCCGACTCATGCCGTCACGTTTGTAGCGGACCTCGATGAAGTCGATCAGCACGATGGCGTTGTTGACGGCCACCCCCGCAAGCGAGATGACGCCGACACCGGTCATCACGATGCCGAACGGCAACTGGAAGATCATCAGTCCGATAAAGGCGCCGATCGTCGAGAAGAGGACGCTGAACATGATGATCATCGGCGTGATCGCCGAGTTGAACTGCGCAACCAGCGTCCCGAAGATCAGCAGAATCGCCACACCGAAGGCCAGCATCAGGAACTGTCCGGTCTCCTGCTGCTCCTCCTGCTGTCCGGTGAAGGCAACGCTTACACCGGGAGGAGGCGTATACTCGGTCTCGATCAGCGACTTCAGATTATTTACGATCTCGTTGGCATTGTATCCGGCCACGACATCGGCCGACACGGCCACGATCTGGTCAAGATCCTTGTGATTGATCGTCGCATATCCGTCGGCCACATCCCACCGGGCGACCGAGACCAGCGGAGTCTGCTTGCCGTCCTTCTGAACGATCAGATCGGAGATCGCATCGAGATCATCCCGCTGATCCTCCTGAAGCCGGACCACGATATCATACTCGTCCTCTCCCTCCCGATACTTCGAGGCTTCCGTTCCGTTGATTGCCGAACGGATCGTCGATCCGATCAACGCCGTATTCAATCCGTAGAGTCCGGCCTTGTCGCGGTCGACACGCACAACCAGCTCGGGACTTCCCTCCTTGAAGTTGGTCTGGAGTCCGTCCAGCTTCGTTCCGTCCGGACTGTTTTCGATCAGTTCCAGAATCTTCTTCGCCTCGGCTCCGATCTCCTCGAAGTCCTCTCCTCTGATCTCCACGTTCACCGGCTTCTCGGTCGGCGGCCCCATCTCCTGACCGGCCACCCGGATATCGGCCCCTTCCAGGGTCTTTCCCATCACTTCCCGCAACTCCTGCATCGTCTCGAACGGCGACTGGACCCGCTCCTGATATGTCTTGAACGAGAGACTGATCTGCGCGACGTTCGGCTCGCCGCCGCCGCCACCGCCGGCCATCGGGTTGCCGCTGGAGCTCCCCACCGTCGTCACCACCGCCTCCACATCCTCCATCCCTTCAACCCGGCTCAGCCGCGTCTCCAGTTGCTGCGCAAGAACGTTCGACTGTTCCAGGTTCGTCCCGACCGGCGATTCGATCGTGACGCTTACCTGACGAGGGTCGACGCGGGGAAAGAATTCGACGCCGGCATTCAGCACCGAGAACGTTATCATCGTCACTACGAAGAGCAACGCAGTTCCCCCAAAGACCCAGAACCGATGATCGAACAACAGTCTGATGGTTCCCCGAATACTTCTTGCCCAAAGTGCCGTCAGCCAGAAGCCCTTCATGGCATTCCAAAGCCTATCCGAAAATCGCTCAAGGAATCCCCACACACGCGACCGTCCCAGTGCCCAGGTCAACGTCGACCGATACGCACGCTGCATTGCCGGGAATCCGGTATCCCGGATCCACCTGCC
>CBFGQN010000111.1:0-9336 GCA_965650895.1 uncultured Ignavibacteria bacterium
GAGATTCGGGCTTCATGGTCGAGCGCAAATTCGATCCGGGTGGCATCATAGAACGGGTTCGGTCGGGCTACGGCAAGCGAGGTCGTCGGAAGGGGAGCCTCCTTGCAGA
Source organism: uncultured Ignavibacteria bacterium (assembly GCA_965650895.1). Taxonomy (GTDB): domain Bacteria; phylum Bacteroidota; class Ignavibacteria; order OLB7; family OLB7; genus JAGWAZ01. Next base: position 110 of record CBFGQN010000111.1, read on the forward strand.
GTGTCGATTCCGGCAGGGCAAGTCCGTCGGTGGCGCTCAGCAGAGTGTGGCGGAGAAGCTCTCCGGATGGAGAACCGACAATCTCCACGCTCAGACTGTCGCCGGGCAGCATCTCCAGTTCGTCGGCGCCGCCGGGAATCAGCCAGCGGGCAAGTCCATGTTCCGGCTGCAGCCCCTCGGTCGAGACGGTCCTCTGCGTTCGCCGGTTGGTGATCGCCACCTTCAGTCGGGAGAGTCCGGTTGAAGGGGAGGGGATGTCGATCTGACTCGGTTCGCCGTAAATGATCCAGGAGATAATCGAGAGGGATCCCTTGTAGGCCAGCACCTTCGGCTCTCCGGCAATCGATCCGAGCCGGGTCAGTCGCGAGATTGCCCGATTGGCGTTGACGATGCCGTAGCCGATTGACGTGTCCGGACTGGAAGCCGAACCCGACGTCTCGTACAGTATCTGCCGGATCTGCCACGGGGTCAGTTCCGGATTCGCGGAGAGGAGCAGAGCGGCGACCGATGCGGCGATCGGAGCCGCCGACGATGTTCCCTGGCTCGGACCGACGGCATTCTCTGCTGCCGACTGTGCGCCGTATATCACCGTCCCCGGCGCGCCGATATCGGGCTTCACCCGCTTCCATTGCGATGATCCGCGACTGCTGAACGGGGCGGCGTTCCCGGCGGTGTCGAGTGCGGCGACTGCCAGTGCCGAGTCCGCCTCGGCGGGAACACCGACGTAGCGAAAGGTGGAGTATTCATTCCCGGCCGATAGAACGCAGAGAAGACCGAGATGTGTGGCGTAGTTGACCCCTCGGGAACCGAACGCCGTCTTCCCGTCCAGATCGGTTTCAAGGGAATGGGGAGCCTCCGGCGGGTCGAATGTCGTATAGCCGAGCGACGTGCTGGTGATGTCCGCGCCGAGCGCCTCAAGCCACTCCAGTCCGGCCACAAAATTATCCTCCTCGATATGGCGTTCGCTCCGCACATCCTCGGTCTTTGCCAGCGCAAACGAAGCCCGGAACGCCCCCCCGACAATCGATTCGGGGAGATAGCCGGCGATCAGGCTCATGACATAGGTCCCGTGCGGTTCGGATACCACTTCTCCCTCCTCGTCATAGGTAATGCTGTCGTGGTTGACGAAATCATACTCGGCGATCACCCGGGCATCGGCAATCACCTCATGGTTCCGCCAGTCGAATCCCGCGTCCAGAATGCCGATCAGCACCCCTTCCCCGGCGATGCCGGTGCTGTGGGGGGCATCAAATCGGACCGCCCGGTTCTGTCTGGTGCTGAGTCCGTAGCGGTTGGTGATGCATCCCTCGTTTGCATACTGGAGCGAAGCCGGGGATGCCGAGCCGACCGCTTCCGGATCGACCAGCCGTTTTCCCACCGGCGGACCGCCGGTCCGGGCCGACCCCATCACCGAGACCGAGTCGACAAAGGGGAGAAGCCGGACCTGTTCATAGGTCACCGAATCTGTCCGGATCATCACCGTATTGAACCAGCGGGAGGACTGGCGGATTTCCAGGCCGATATCGAGCAGAGCACGGCGATAATCCTCGAAAATCGGCAGATCAGCGGTCGAAACAAGGCTATCGAAGGGGAGAACCTTCGCCCGGCGCCTCAAGGCCCGTTCACTCAGGTGGGCCGTAGCCGCATCGTACCAGGGGTCAGAGGGGAGGAGTATCCGGTCCGGCGTCCCCTTATCCTGCAGCCATATCCGGTAAAATCGCTCTTCCTGAGCGTGGGCTGCAAGACTACAGAGAACGAAGAGTGCGGCGACGACGAGGGGGGGATGTCCGTATCTGATAAAAGAGGTCAGTGCCATGCCTGGACGAATGGTCGAAACATTGAGAATGTGTAGATTTAGCCGACTGTCAGACGGAATATCCGTAGACTTGAAGTCCGGAATATAGCAGTATAAATATTGCCGGACGACGACCGGTTACAGTGACCGGTTACCGGGGGGGAGGGGGATGATCTCCGCACCTTCGGAATTCAAGCGATCATAACGTGAAAGCCATTAATATCGTTCAGCTCGTTTTATGAGTGAAAAGAAAACCGCAACCAGAAGCACGTCAAAACGGACATCGGCGGCAAAGAAGTCCGGTACAAACGGAAGTTCCTCGGGAAAAGGCTCTGCCGCGAAGGCTTCGTCGGCCAAAACCGGAGCCGCACGTCCCGACAACGAAACCCTGCTTGCAGGGTATACCGAGATGCATCTCGGTCGACTGCTTGACGACAAGGCCGCAAACTATCTGAAGCAGGCCAAGGGCTGGAGCTATCATGCCCCCTGCGCCGGACATGAAGGAATCCAGCTTGCGCTCGGGAAATCTTTCCGTCAGGGGGAGGACTATCTCTTCCCCTATTACCGTGATCTGATGACCTCCCTTGCAGCCGGAATCACACCGTACGAGATCATTCTCAACGGTCTTTCAAAAGATGCCGACGTTGCCGGCGGCGGACGGCATATGTCGAACCACTTTGCAAAGCCGGAGATCAACATCCAGAACGTCTCCAGTTGCACCGGCAACCAGGCGCCGCAGGCAGTCGGACTTGCAAAGGCGGTGCAGTACTACGAAGCGGATGCCGTTGTCTTCTGCTCCAGCGGCGAGTCGGCAACGGCCGAGGGATTTTTCTACGAAGCGGTCAACGGGGCGACCACCGGGAAGTATCCGATCGTCTTCGTCATCCAGAACAACAAGTACGGCATTTCCGTCCCGATTGAGGAGGTCAACGCCAACCCCCGCGTCAGCGACAACTTCCGCGGATTCAGCAACCTGAAGATCATCAACTGTGACGGGACCGACGTGATCGATTCCTGGAACGCGATGCAGGAGGCCATCGAATTCGTCAAGTCGGGAGAAGGGGCGGCCATGGTTCACGCCGACTGCGTCCGGATGGGTTCGCACTCCAACTCCGATCGTCACGAACTCTATCGTTCGGAGGAAGAGCTGGAGGCGGTCCGCAAGGAGGACCCGGTTGCGAAGCTTCGGGCGTTGCTGATCGAGGAGAAGATCGCCACGGACGAGGACCTGACCGCAATTGAAAAACAGAACCGGACCGATATGCTGAAGGCGGCCGATGAGGCCGAAGCGATGCCCGATCCTTCACCTGAAAGCTATACGGAGTTCCTTATCGCCGAACCCTATGAGGCAAAAGAGAAGGAGTCGAAGGAAGGGGAGACGATGACGATGCTCCAGGCGATCAACACCACACTGAAAGAAGAGTTCCGGAAGAATCCGGACACGTTCATGTGGGGTCAGGACATGGCGACCAAGGAGAAGGGGGGCATCTTCAACGTCTCGAAGGGGATGCAGCAGGAGTTCGGCTGGAACCGGGTCCACAATTCACCGATTGCCGAAGACTATATCGTGGGGACGGCAAACGGGTTCACCCGGTTCGACGACAAGATTCGCGTGGTGATCGAAGGGGCGGAGTTCGCCGACTACTTCTGGCCGGCGATGGAGCAGACCGTCGAGATGGGGCACGAGTACTGGCGGACGAAGGGACAGTTCTCCCCGAACGTCACGATTCGTCTGGCCTCCGGCGGCTACATCACCGGCGGACTCTACCACTCGCAGACGATCGAGGCGACGTTGCAGACCCTTCCCGGTATGCGGATCGTCTACCCCTCCTTCGCCGACGACGCGGCCGGTCTGCTGAGAACCTGCATGCGCTCACGCGGCATGGCGATGTTCCTGGAGCCGAAGTTCCTCTACAACCATCCGTGGGCGAAGACAAATGTGCCGGAGAACTACGAGGTGCCGTTCGGCAAGGCCCGTTACCGTCGCGAGGGGACCGATATGACGATCATCACCTACGGCAACGCGACCCACTTCGCCCTTCAGGCGGCCGAGCGTTTGAAGGAAGAGAAGGGGATCGATGCCGCGGTTCTCGACATGCGTTCGATCAAGCCGCTGGATGAGGAGGCGATCTGCGAAGCGGCGAAGAAGACGAGCCGGATCCTTGTGGCCCATGAAGATCATCAGCTTGGCGGAGTCGGCGGGGAGATCGCCGCAATCGCCACCGAGGAATGCTTCCGCTGGCTCGATGCTCCGGTGATGCGGATCGGCAGCAAGAACACGCCGATCGGTTTCTCCCACATTCTGGAGAAGGCGATCCTGATCAATGCCGACGATATCTTCCGCAAGTCCGTTGCGCTGAGCGAATATTGATGGGGCGGAGGTCGACTCCGCAGCCTTTTGCCGGCAGACCCGGACGGACGAATCCGTTCGGGTCTTGTCGTTTGTGCAGAGAGGGAGAAGAAGAAAATTCCGGGACAGATCGGGTGAACATCCGGCGTGAGAAGATTGAGGTCGGCGTAACGCGGATGAAATTCCCGTGCAACATGATATTGTCATCACCGTAGTGCGCACACCATGAAACTGATGAAGACCTTCTACCTTTCCATTCTGTCCGGGCTTCTCGTCTGGACTTCGGCAGCCGCTCAGGTGACCGGAGAGCGTCCTCCGTCGGTCCTGCGGATCGAAGAGGCGGTCCGGATCGCACTGGAGCGAAACACACAGATCGCGCAGGCCGACATCGCCGTCGGCACCGCCGAGGCCCGTCTGAAAGCGGCCTTCGGATCGTTCCTCCCCACGATCAACCTCTCGGCCGGGTACACGCGCTACCTGACCGACGGAACGGTGGTTGTCGAGGGGACCAGATTCGACAACGATCGTCCGGACGACTACTACAGAGCCTCGGCCGCCGCATCTCTCCTTCTGTTCGACGGATTTGCAAGAACCGCCACCTATAACGCTGCGCAGTCCTCCTATGACGGCGCGGAACTCCGCGTGAACTCGGCACGTCGTCAGGTGGAGTGGCAGGTGAGGCAGGGGTTCCTGAACGCTCTCAGAGCAAAACAGATTGTCGATCTGCGTGATGTTGAACAGCAGACCGCGAACGAGCAACTGGAGCGGGTGAAGGGTCTGGTGGAGGGGGGCGTGGCCGTGATCGGCACACAGTATGCCCAGGAGACCGAGGCGGCCAACGCGGAGCTGGCGCTGGAGCAGGCCCGTGCAGATTATCTGGTTGCCCGGACGCTTCTCAGCGAGTTGATGAACTACGATCCTGCAATCGACTTCGAGGTCAGTCCGGACGGACTGGTGGAGCCGATCGATTCGGCCGAAGTTGTCACCACCCGTGCATCGATCGGAACGTTCGAGGAACTCCTGGCATATCAGATCGAGAACCGGCCTGACATCAGGGCGGCCCGGACCGGAGTGGAAGCGGCCGAGGCGATGGTCAAAGCGGCAAAAGGGGAGTACTATCCCTCTCTTTCGGCTGCGCTCGGTCTCAGTTGGGACGAGTCGGGGGGAGTCTCCAGCACCGACGGTACCTTCAGTCTCAACCTGCAGTATCCTCTCTTTGAAGGCTTCCGGACCGAGGAGCGTGTGGTGAATGCCGAAGCCGATCTGCTGAATCGCCGGATCGAACTTCGTCAACTGGAGCTGAATGTACGGTCGGAACTTCAGCAGGCTTTTGCCCGACTTCAGGGGGCCGAACGGATGCTGGCAGCCGCAGCCAAGGCCGTGCAGTCTGCGCGGCAGAGCCGCTTCGCAAGCGATGAACGGTTCAAGGTCGGTCTCGGGAACTACTCGGATTATCTGACCGCCAACGCCCAGTTCTTCAGCGCCCGGATCAACCAGATCAACGCCCTCTTCAACTACCGGATGGCCCTTTTCGAGATAGAATATCTTTCGGGAAAGTAGAAGGTCGGAAACCGTAGCGGGGAATGTCTCCGAAGGGAAAGTGCGGCTCATTATTCATGTTTTACAGATACTGAAGACTTCAACCGGAATTCCATGGCAAAGCAAGCATCATCAGGACCGAAAAGGAAGAAGAGGAGAAGCGGTCTGATTATCGTCCTTGTTCTCCTTGCCCTTGTGGCGGTCGGCCTCATGGCCTCGTTGATGGGGGGGGGGGAAGAAGAGGGGCTGGCGGTCGAGACCGAGGGGGCGACGCAGCGGACGATTACCGAGACCGTGACGGCTCCCGGCGTCATAGAGCCGGAGACCCAGGTGGTGATCTCCTCGGAGGTCAGCGGCGAGATCGTTTATCTCGGCGTCGAGGAAGGGGACCGTGTCACTGCAGGGCAGGAACTGGTCCGGATCAACCCGGAGTCGATCATCGCGCAGCGCGAACAGGCGAACGCCCAGATCCTCTCGGCAAAATCCCAGGTCTCATCATCGAAGGCAAGTCTGCTGAAGGCGCAGAGCGAATTCGAACGACTTGCCAGACTGCATGAGAAGCAACTGGTGACCGATCAGGAACTGGAGAATGCCCAGACGCAGTTGCGCATCGCCGAGGCGCAGCTTGAAGCTGCCGAATATCAGGTGCAGCAGGCCCAGGCAAACTACCGGCAGGTGGATGAATCGGTGAAAAAGACGCGTATCGTCGCTCCGATTTCCGGTGTCGTAACCCGGTTGAACGTGAAGGAAGGGGAGAAAGTGGTCGGGGCAATCCAGATGACCGGGACCGAGATCATGACCATTGCCGACCTCTCGGTGATCGAAGCCGTCGTCGACGTGGTCGAGACCGATGTGGTCGGGATCGATGTCGGCGATATGGCCGAGATCGAAGTGGATGCGCTGCCGAACGAGAAATTCCGTGGTGTCGTCAGCCGGATCGCCAACTCTCCGAAGCAGGCCGGTATGGGGACACAGGATCAGTTGACGAACTTCGAGGTGCGACTTCGCTTCCTCGATCCGGACGTCCGTTTCCGACCCGGCATGACCGCAACGGCACTGATCACCACGCAAAGCAGGAAGAATGTCGTCGCGGTCCCGATCCAGGCGGTGACCGTTCGGGATGTGGATGAGGCGGATGAGAAGGAGGAGAGCGAAGAGAACGGCGAGGTGCAGGATCTCCGCCTGGAGCGGGAAGAGCGCAAGCGAAAGGCCGAGACCGTGGTCTTTATCGTCGACGGAAACAAGGCGATCCGGCACGTTGTGACGACCGGGCTCAGAGATGATCGCTATATCGAGATCACCAGCGGTCTGGCCGCGGGGGATGTGGTCGTCAGCGGCAGCTACAAAGTGATCAGCAAGGAACTGGAGGATGGAATGGTTGTGCGGGTAGAGAAAGACGACGCCGGAAATACGGGCGGGGGGGAGGAATGAGTCGGCAGCAGGAACAACGGGCAAGCGAATCTGTCGATACGTCCGAACGATCGTCCGTTCTCGAACTGGAAGGAATCTCCAGACTCTACACGATGGGAGACGAGACGATCTATGCGCTGCGTGACGTAACTCTCTCGATCGGCAGAAACGAGTACGTGGCGATCATGGGCCCCTCCGGCTCCGGCAAATCGACCCTGATGAACATCATCGGCTGTCTCGACACGCCGACCTCCGGTTCCTACATGTTTGAAGGAGAACAGGTCTCCTCAATGAATGATGCCGAACTTGCCGAGATCAGAAACAGGAAAATCGGCTTCGTCTTCCAGACATTCAATCTTCTCCCCCGCATTACCGCCTTGCAAAACGTGGAACTCCCTTTAATCTATTCCGGGGTCGGTAGCCGCGAGCGGACCGATCGGGCCGAGGAAGTCCTCAGGAACGTCGGTCTGGCCGACCGGATGGGACATCGTCCGAACGAGCTTTCCGGAGGGCAGCGGCAGCGGGTGGCGATTGCGCGGGCACTGGTCACCAGACCGTCGATCATTCTGGCCGACGAGCCGACGGGCAATCTGGATACGAAGACGGGGAACGAGATTATGGGGCTGTTCGAATCGCTCTGGCGGGGGGGGAACACCATCATCATCGTCACGCACGAAGAGGAGATCGCCGCCTATGCGGCCAGGATCCTCCGCCTCAGAGACGGCAATATCGAGAGCGATACGATCAACCCGAATCGACAGATTCCGGAGACTTCCACCACGTTCGGCGTGTGAGGTTTCTTCGGCAGTCGGACGGATTTCCGCGAGCGATTCCATGACAAGACTCATCGAAAGCATACGACCGGCCTTCACGGCACTGGCGGCAAACAAGATGCGGGCCGTGCTGACGACGCTCGGTGTCGTGATCGGCATCTTCTTCGTTCTGCTGATGGGATGGGTCCTCGACGGACTCGACAGATCCTTTACCCAGTCTTTTGCCTTCTTCGGCGACGATATCCTCTACATCGACAAGTTCGACTGGAGCGGAGGGAGCGACTGGTTCAGTCAGCGGAACCGTCGGGGAATCGACACGCGACAGTTCGAACTCTTCAAGGAGCGGATGCATGGAGCCGAATACGTTGTGCCGACGGCTGACCGGTTCTCGACAGATGTGCGGTACAACGATCTGCAGCTTCTCGGAACTACCGTGTTCGGGACGACTTCGGAGTATATCGACATGTTCTCCGGGGTGATGGCTGACGGCAGATTCTTCTCCGAAGGAGAGAGCGATCTGGGGACGAACGTCGTTGTGCTCGGCTACAAGGTCAATGAAAACCTTTTTCCGCAGGGGGATGGAATCGGTCGGACGGTCCGGATCGACGGACAGCCCTTCACGGTCATCGGCGTGTTGCCGAAGCGGGGGACGATGCTGATCGATTTTGTCGACAACATGGTGCTGATCCCGATCAAACGTTTTTTCAACATCTACGGGACCCGGTCGAGTCTGACGATCAATGTGAAGGCCGGGGGAGAGGACCGGCTTGAAGATGTCCGCTACGAGGCGATCGGTGTCATGCGTTCGGTCCGTTCGCTGAAGCCGGGAGAGGAGAACGACTTCGGAGTCAACTCGCAGGAAATGTTCAGTCAGTTCATCGACGTCACCCGTGCGGTGGTCTGGGGAGTCGGTCTGTTCATGACCGGACTTGCCTTCCTTGTCGGTTCGATCGGCATCATGAATATCATGTTCGTCTCCGTGGCCGAGAGGACGCGGGAGATCGGCGTTCGCAAGGCGGTGGGGGCCACACGGGGTCGCATCCTGACCCAGTTCCTGATCGAATCGATCATCCTCTGTCTGCTCGGCGCGGTGATCGGACTCGTGTTGACGTCATTGATCGCTGCGTTTCGGGATGAACTTGTCAACGGCATTATCGCTCTGCTCGCCCTGGTCGGTCTGGCCGATCCCGAGACGACGGTGAATCTCTCCTTCCTTTCCACGACAATCCCGCCGACCCAGATCCTGATCGCCGTCATCGTTGCGGTGGTCGTCGGGATGCTTGCCGGAATTATCCCGGCTTTCCGGGCCGCCCGGCTGGATCCGGTGGAGGCATTGCGGGCAGAATGAGTGTGAATAGTA
>CBFGQN010000112.1:0-9292 GCA_965650895.1 uncultured Ignavibacteria bacterium
ATACCGGATGCTCGCATTCCGATCGAACGCATCGGGACGATTCCGCTCACCGTATCCGTTTCTGTGGCAGGCGACGGCACAGGTATTCAAGGCCCCCGCATAATTGGGACCTCCCGAGCGATAGAGGAGCGTGGCCGTCGGGCGAATCACCTTGTCGCTGTGATCGCTGAACTCGTAGATCCCGGCAAATGAAATCGATGCGGTCTTTGTGTAGTGGCAGTTCACACACTGGCTGTGCCGGTTCAGATGTTGCGCATGAAGGTTGAACTCCTGCCCGTTGCGCAATTCTGTGTTGGCGTAACCGGCATGACACCCGAATGCGACACATCCATCCCCTTTCTTCAGCGAGTACCAGTTCCGGTCCAGTTGATAGGGATACTCCGTATTCCTGTGCGGCTTATGGCAGTCGAAACAGCCTCCCGGAAAGACATGCTCCCGGTAATGGCCCGATCTCCAGTAATCCTGACCCTGCTGGTGATGGGCCAGCGAGGTCACACGGTCGTTCCAGTAACTGCCGTCGGCCGTAGGGTGGCGAATAAAATCGTTCAGTTCAAGGCGGGGAAGGTACGGAAGTTCGTTGGCGTCGTCGTACTGATAGCGATGGATATTTTCAGTACTCCGGTGTCTGTTGTGACACTGATTGCAGAGGTCGAGTTTCCGGTCGGTCCAGTAGCGGGAAGTATCCCTCGTATCCCACAGTGCCGGATTCAGTTGCTCCTGATACGCCCGGTTTGCCGTATCGGCCACATGAAGCGATCCAGGTCCGTGACAGCTTTCGCATCCGACAGCGATATTGATGTCCCTGATGGCCGAGTCGGTCCCGTCGGAGCCGACCCACCGGGCCTTCCAGTCATCAACCGAATCGTTCAACCGGATATGATCCAGATCGAACCCGTTGACGTGGCAGGCCGCGCAGTCGTGATCCCAGGAGAGTTCCAGAAGGGTATCCGATCCCCGCTCGTGGAAGAAGATTGCGTTCTTGACTGTCTCGAAGTAATACCAGCGGTACTGATCTACAAAAGCCACTTTCCCGCTGATCGTTTCGGTATCGCCGTAGGAATTCAGCACATACTGGAACGGGACAGGATAATAACGGCCGTCGAGCTCGACAAGAAACCGCTGCAGCCAGCCATTGCCGCCGTAATTGTAGACGATACTCAGCCATCCCGTGGAATCGGCATACGTACCGTTGGTCCTCAACTGCATGAAATACCGGTCTTTCGTCCCCTGCTTGCTCAGATCGATGAAGAGCGTATTCCCGACCGAATCCTGTCCCTTCGTCTCGATCACATACAGAGTCGTATCCCTCTCGAACCATTCGTCAATGATGACATTCTCCGGCGTAGGACGATTGTGAATGTTGGCGTGCATGGTCTTGCGGAATTCGGCCTCCCCCTCGTAAACATTATCTTCATAGTCGACATGGCAACCCGCTTCCACACAGGTCTGCCAGCCGACGTAGGTGGCTTCCTCTCCGGAAGGTCGGGAGTCGGTTGAGGTAATCCCCAGACCGACTCCCAGAACTATCGCCGACAAGAAGATACTCAACAGAACAATGGATGAACTGTTCCTCATGAGTCCCCCTGCCCCTGATCGGGGCGATTGTTGAACTATCGCTGAACAACGACCGACTTCGAGCTGCTGAAAGTCTCGCCGGTAACGCGGACGAAGTAGACGCCGCCGACAACCGGGTTGTTCGCCTCATCGATCAGTTCCCATTCGTCGCTGTACGATCCGGGCGTAATCCGGGCATCGGCGATGGTCCGGACCAGCTTGCCGCGACTGTCGTAGATCCTGAGCAGGACATTCTGCGTCCGCTGGACATCATACTTGATCGTCACGACGCTGACCGCAGGGTTCGGCGCAAGCGAAGTGATGCCCGAACCGGTCGTCACGGCATCTCCCTCGCGAACCGACATCACATAATGCGGATAGAGTCTCTTGAACCCTTCCCACAGACTGTCGGCCAGATCAAGGTCGGCCTGGTTATTCCACTGATCGACAAACTTGTCCTGGATGTCGTAGTCGGGTGCCCACATCGGAACCACCGTGTCCCCCATCGAATAGCGGATGCTGGCATTTCTGTCGAAGGCATTCGGGCTGTTCCGATCGCCGTAGCCGTTGCGGTGACAGCCGGCAGCACAGGTATTCGGCATACCGACCGGACTGCCGTTCTTGTAATCCCTGGTCGCCGTCGGACGAAGCACCTTGTCGCTGTGATCGGTAAACTCCAGCGAACCGGTAAAGGCAATCGTCGCCGTCTTCGTGTAGTGACAGTTGACGCACTGGCTGTGCTGGTTCAGATGCTGTGCGTGAAGATTGAACTCCTGTCCGTCCTTCAACTGAGTGTTGGCGAAGTTGGGATGGCATCCGAATGCCACGCACCCCTCACCCTTCTTCAGCGAGTACCAGTTGCGGTCCAACTGATAAGGATAGTCCGTGTTGTTGTGGGCAGTGTGGCAGTCAAAGCAGCCGTTCTTGAAAATATGGTCCGCATAATGCTTCGAACGCCAGTAATCCTGTCCCTGCTGATGGTGGGCGCTGGAGGTCTTTCCATCCCCCCAGTAGCGGGCCTGCTTGACCGTATCGAAGACAAAGTCTTTCATGACCATACCCGGCATGTAGGGCTCACCGTTGGCGTCGTCATAGGGATAACCGTGCAGGCGCTCGGTACTGTTGTGTCGGTTGTGGCACTGATTGCAGAGATCCAGCTTCCTGTCGGTCCAGTAACGCGATTCCTCGGTCAGATCCCAGCGTTGCGGCGAGAGTGCCTTGATGTACTCATCGTTCTCCGGATCGGCAACGTGAAGCGACCCCGGTCCGTGACAGCTTTCGCAACCGATGGCGATGTTGATGTCCTTCATGGCCGAGTCTCCATTATCGGTGCCGGGCCAGTGGGAAACCCACTTCGTCGTACTGTCATTCAGCGGAACCGCCTCGACCTCGAACCCGTTCACATGACATGCCGCACAGTTCTTGTCCCACGAGTTGCTGAGCAACGACTCGCTCCCCCTCTTGAAGAAGACAATGGCGTCGATTGCGTTGTTGTAGGAGTACCACCGGTTCATGTCGAGGAAGTAGACGCTGTAGGAGAGATTCTCGGTATCCTTGTAGGTCTTCAGGACGTACTGGAACGGAGCCACATAATAGTTTCCGTCAATCTCCACCAGGAATCGTTGCAGCCATCCGTTTCCGCCATAGTTGTAAATCACCTTCATCCAGCCGGTCGAATCGGCGTAATCGCCCGTCGTCCTCAACTGGATGTAGTATTCGTCGGGTGTCCCCCGCTTGCTCAGATCGACATACATCGTGTCGCCGGGGGAACGCCGTACACGCAATTCATAATACTCAAGAGTCGTGTCGTTGGCGAACCACTCGTCGATAATCACATTCTCCGGTGTCGGACGGTTATGGATGTTGGCGTGCATGGTCTTGCTGAACTCTTCGACGCCCGGATAGATGTCGTTTTCATAGTCGGCGTGACACTCCACACAGGCTTGCCATCCGGTATACGCGGCTTCATCGGGAGGAGGCTGGGTCTCCGAAGTCATAACACCAAGAACGATGCCGGTGAGGACCAGAGAACCGAAAAGGACTGCAAGGAAGTTGCGATGGATCATAGTAGTGTTGTCTCTGACGTAACCTTTGGTACGATCTGTGATCGGTCTTCAAGACTCTGAAAATCGATGGAAGTCACATCAGTATATGAATTGTTGAAAAAGTCTATGGTACCGGCAGGTTCAAAAAGACCGGCAACGTTTGTTCGTTGTAACACCATTCCGGGCATCGGACTCTTGATGGACCGGAACCGGGCAGCTCTTGCGACAGCCTGACGATATATATCACATCAAATTTTTTCCGAATATGAGCCAGACATCGCGTCGCAGTTTTCTCAAAAAATCTCTCAGTCTTGCGGCCGTTGCCGCCGGCGGACCCACCATCCTTCTGGCCCGTCTGCAGCCGGTCAGTTTTCGCCGCCTGAATAATACGACAGTAGCCGGAACATACACGCTGAAAGTCAGTGACTTTCCGACATTTACCGCCGGCACAAAAAAGATCGGGCTGACCGAGCCGGGCAGTTCCATCAAGCTGACTTCGTTCGAGGAATTGTTGATGAATCCGGATCACTGCGAGCGGAGCGGACGGGACGGGACCAACTATCCGATTGCCGTGGTCCGGGTCAAGGAGAGCGGCGAGGACGCATTCCGGGCCGTCTCCACCTGGTGCCCCCACAACAACAAGTCCCAGCTCGATCTGTTCGACCATACGCTCGGCGACAACGGTCTGTTTGTCTGCTCGGCACACGAGTACTCCTGCTTCAGGGCGGACGGATCGTGGGTGTCGCCTGAAGAGAGCCCCTACCCCGATGCGCCGAGCCTCGATGAATTCGTCCACAATATCGGCAACGACGGGAAACCCCACCTGACCCGGTTCGCCACATCGTTCGACGGAGACGACACGCTGACGATCTTCGATGTGCTCTGCGAATGCGAGGAGTGCGAGATCTCCTCGGCTGCCGATGACGAAGTCGGCTTCAGCCTTGCTCAGAACTATCCGAACCCCGCCTCCCACCTGACCATCTTTCGGTTCACGCTTCCGGAGGGGAGCAACGTTCGCCTGACGATTCTCTCAACCGAGGGGACAGTCGTGGCGACACCTGTGGACAGGTACATGAATCGTGGCGAACATGAGATAGACTTCAACGTGCGAGAGCTTTCTTCCGGGGCATACTTCTTCAAACTGGAGTCGTCGTTCGGTACCAGAACCAGAAGGATGACGGTGGTGAAGTAGAGGACGGGTGTGATTGAGAGGGTGAGGGGTCAGCTTTGAGCGATGAGCTTTGAGCCGGCCGGTGGAGGGGGATCGGTCGGATGGGAGCGTTCCGTTCGTTTTCAACAATCAACCGTTATCGATCTTCCTGATGAGCGGTTTTTCACGCAGAGGCTTTCTGAAGAGGACGTTCGGCTTGCTTGTCATCTCGACGGCTGAACCGGTTCGGCTGCTCGGTCGTCTTCACCCGGTGGCTCTTCATCGTCAGGACGGGATGACGGCCGTCGGCACCTATCGGCTGCGCGTGGCCGACTATCCGACGCAGGAGATTCTCGGCATCCGTTACGGTCTCACCGAGGTCGGCAGTTCCCTCAAGCTGGTCAGCGATGACCGAGCGCTCGAACGGATGAATCCTGACCACTGCAAACGGAGCGGACTCGACAACGAGGACTATCCGATTGCCGTGGTCCGGATCAAAGAAGCGGGGGAAGATGCCTTTACGGCCGTCTCCACCTGGTGTCCTCACAACGCCGGATTCCAGTTGAACGCCTTTGAATATCAGCTTGGTGAAAGCGGCCTGTTCGTCTGTCGCCGCCACGAGTATTCGGCATTTACCGCCGATGGCCGCTGGATTCCTCCGGAACGGAATCCGTTCGGTCCGCAACGAAGCATCCCGCCGCAAAACGAGTTCGGCATCGCATCGAATCTCGATTCCGAAGGGAATCCTTTTCTGACCCGGTTCCGCACATCATTCGACGGAGAATGGCTGACGATTTTCGATATTCTCTGCGAGTGCGAGGAATGCATAAGCGATGTGGAGGAAAGCGGAACGGACAGGACATTATCGCTTGAACAGAACAGTCCCAACCCCGTTCTCCACACTACTCTGATCAACTTTTCACTCCCCGTTCGCGGGGATGTATCGCTCACCATTCTGACGACAGCCGGGGAAACTGCCGCAGTTCCGTTGCAGGAACATCTCGAAGCCGGAGACTATACCGTGGAGTTTGACGCTTCGGATTTGTCCTCCGGGTCCTACTTCTACCGACTGGAAACTCCGTCGGGCATAAGGACCAGAAGGATGACCGTCGTGAAATAGCAATCCGCCAGTGCTTTGCCGGGGGGGATTTTCTTCTTATCGTTAATCCAACCGGTTGACGAGTATCACATCCTGAAAGGTAAGAGCCTTTGAGCACTAACGAGTTACTTATTGGCCTGACGAGCATTCTCGTTCTCGGAATTCTTGCTCAGTGGTTAGCATGGCGTTTCGTGCTGCCCTCGATTCTTATCCTGCTGATCTTCGGTTTTCTTGCCGGACCGGTCTCCGGCCTTATCGAACCGAACGCCATTCTGGGCGACCTCCTCTTTCCTATCGTCTCGGTCTCGGTTGCCATCATTCTCTTTGAAGGTGGGCTGACGCTTCGGTTCTCAGAACTGAGCGAAATCGGCAAGGTCGTCAGGAACCTTGTCACGGTCGGTGCGCTGATCACCTGGGTCGGAGCCTCGGCCGCCGCCTATTTCATCTTCGGCATCAACTTCAGCATCGCGGTTCTCTTCGGCGCGATCCTTGTCGTCAGCGGTCCTACCGTCGTGATGCCCCTTCTGCGCCACGTCCGCCCGAGCCGGAGAGTGGGATCGATTCTGAAATGGGAAGGAATTGTGATCGATCCGATCGGCGCTCTTCTGGCCGTCGTCGTTTTCGAGGTCATCAACTCCGGCAACATCCTTGAGAAGACGTTCGTGACGCTGGAAGGTCTGGTGCTGACGATTCTTGTGGGGACGGCAATCGGAATCGGTGCTGCCCTCTTCTTCATTCTTGTCCTGAAACGCTACTGGATTCCGGACTTTCTTCACAACCCGGTCTCGCTGATGACGGTCGTGGGGGCTTTTGCCGTATCGAATACCCTGCAGCACGAGTCGGGACTCTTTGCCGTGACGGTGATGGGAATCGCGCTGGCCAACCAGAAGATGGTCGATATGAAACACATTCTGGAATTCAAGGAGAACCTCCGGGTTCTTCTGATCTCCAGCATCTTCATCATTCTCGCCGGCCGCCTCGATCTCGATTCGGTGACCGCCTACATCAATCTGAACATGCTTCTTTTTCTGGGAGCGCTGATCCTGCTGATCCGACCGATCGCCTCGTTCGTCTCGGCAGTCGGCTCTCCACTGAAGTGGAAAGAACGGATATTTATCTCCTGGATGGCCCCACGGGGTATCGTTGCGGCGGCCGTCTCGGCGATCTTCGGACTCTATCTGGCCGAACGGAACGTCCTCGACGCCGAGCAGCTTGCCCCGCTTACCTTCCTGGTCATCGTCGGCACGGTGACGATCTACGGACTGACGGCCGGTCCGCTGGCAAGACTTCTCGGTGTGGCGATGCCGCAGACGCAGGGGTTACTTGTGGTCGGTGCGCATTCGTGGGGACGGGCAATCGGCAAGGCATTGCAGGAGGCGGGGTTCCGGGTGCTGCTGGTCGATACGAACATGGCGAACGTATCGGCGGCAAAGAACATGGGATTGTTCGCAAGCCACGGAAACGTCCTATCCGAATATATTCTCGACAAGATCGAACTCGAGGGAATCGGTCGGATGCTGGCGCTGACCTCGAACGATGAGGTCAATGCCCTGGCAGCTCTCTACTTCACCGAGCGCTTCGGACGGAGCGAGGTCTATCAGCTTCCCCCCTCCAACAGAAACCGGTCGCAGCGCAGCTCCGTTCCGCAGAATCTGCGCGGACGCATCCTCTTTACACCCGACGCCACATACGAATATTTCGAGGAAGCGTTCGAATCGGGGGGGACGATCCGGAGCGAGCTTTTTACCGATGACTATGCTTTCGATGATTTCATGGCCGAACATGCGAACTCGGTCGTTCCCCTCTTCGTTGTCGGTCCGGACCTTACCCTTCAGGCCTTTACCGAAACCACCGTCCCTGAGGCCTTGCCCGGACAGCGGCTGATCTATCTGCGCGAACCGGACGCAGGTGACGACCGCGACCGCCCCTCATCACCGAACGATATGCGCTACCGGCAACAGCCGTTCCCGCAGGAGATCGAATCGAACGAATAGGTTCTTCGGATACGGGATCCGGGAAAAGAATTCCGGTTTCCGAAACGGTTCGACGAAGAACCGTCCCGCACTTCAACCACAACGACAATTCCGAGTGATCCATCCGGAACGCATCAGGAGCCTGAACGATCTTCCCGAGCGGGAGCACGGAGACTATATCCTCTACTGGATGCAGGCATCACAGCGGTCCGCCTTCAATCACGCCCTCGAATACGGACTCGACCGGGCAAACGAGACGGGACTCCCCCTTCTGGTTGTGTTCGGCATTACCGACAACTATCCCGATGCCAATCTTCGACACTACCGGTTTATGGCCGAAGGACTGAAAGATGTGCAGGCCGGACTTGCAGGACGGGGCATCCCCTTCCGCATCTATGCCGGTTCGCCCGATGAAGTCGCCATCGAGATGGCCCGGCGAGCACGACTGGTGGTGGCGGATCGGGGTTACCTCCGTCATCAGAAAGGCTGGAGAGAGGCCGTCGCCCGGAAGGCCGGTTGCCGGGTGATGCAGGTGGAATCGGATGTGCTCGTTCCGGTCGAAGCGGCATCGGGGAAGGAAGAATACGCAGCCCGCACTATCCGTCCGAAAATCCATGCCGCCATGCAGACGTTTCTCGCCCCGCTGAAGAGGCGAACCCCACTGATCTCCGGCGCCGATCTCGGACTCGATCCGGGACTCGATCCCGATGATCCGACGTTTCTCGACCGGTTCGATCTCGACAGATCGGTTCCGCCGGTCGACGAGTTTGTCGGCGGACAGAGCGAAGCCCGGCGAAGGCTGCGGAGGTTCCTTGAGAGCAGGCTGAACAACTATGCCGAAGGACGGAACGACATCACCGGATCGAACACGACCGAACTGAGTCCCTATCTGCATTTCGGCCAGATCTCTCCTCTTGAGATCGTGCTGCAACTGATCGCACACGCCCATCCCTCAAACGAAAACGCCGCCGCGCTGATTGAAGAATTGATTGTCCGCCGCGAACTTGCCGTGAACTTCGTTGAGTACAATCCCGATTACGACTCGCTGAAAGCCCTGCCGGACTGGGCGTTGAAGACGCTGGGGAAACACAGAGAGGACGAGAGGGATTATGTCTATCAGGTCGATCAGTTTGAACAAGGAGCGACACACGACCCGTACTGGAACGCCGCCATGCTGGAGATGCGCACACGGGGGACGATGAAGGGCTACATGCGCATGTACTGGGGGAAGAAGATCCTTGAATGGTCCCCCTCACCCGAAAAGGCGTTCGAGACGATCCTCTACCTGAACAACAAATATTTTCTCGACGGACGGGATCCGAACTCCTATGCCAACGTCGCCTGGATCTTCGGCCAGCACACACCCAGGTGTTGCGTGGGCACGCCCGGAGGGACGAAGGGCTCAGGGCCGTCCCGGGTGCTTCAAGCCGTGGCACGCTTTGCGCTTCCGTATAGGTCCGGACCGCCTGCG
>CBFGQN010000113.1:0-9277 GCA_965650895.1 uncultured Ignavibacteria bacterium
TGCGGGGGCGCCCGGGGGCCGGGTCCGGCCCCCGCGTACGCGCGGCCCTAGGGGGGGGGGGGCGTCCCGCTTTGCGGGACTCCGGAGATGTGGAGGGCAGAGGAGAATGGTAAGATGAATAGCAGAGGCCGGACGTACCGGTCGGGAGAGATGAAGAAGCATGACGGAGAATCGACTGGTCGAAGCGATACGTTCGGCGGCGGTGCCGTTGCGGGAGGAGGGGGTTGCGCCGGAGACGATCCGGGAAATCGTCGGCGATGCCGAGGTGGTCCTCATCGGCGAGTCGACGCACGGTACGCACGATTTCTATAGCCTCAGATGCGGGGTCACCCGCCACCTGATCGCCGATGCCGGCTTCAACGCCGTGGCGATCGAGGGAGACTGGCCGGACGCCTACCGGGTCAACCGGTACGTCCGGAATCGGGGGGGCGAACTCGAAGCGGTGGAAGCCCTGGAAGGATTCCGGCGCTTCCCCACCTGGATGTGGCGGAACACCGATGTGCTCGATTTCATCGGGTGGCTTCGCGACTACAACGAGGGGCAGGAATCGCCGCAGCTTCAGACCGGCTTCTACGGTCTCGATCTCTACAGCCTCTTCACCTCCGCCGAGGCGGTTGTCCGCTACCTCGACGAGGTCGATCCGGAACAGGGACGGGCGGCACGGAAACGCTACGCGTGTCTGAGTTCCTACGGCATGGACGAACAGGCCTACGCCTACTCCGTCTCCTACGGCCTGCGTCCCTCCTGCGAGGAAGAAACCCTCGCCCAGCTTCTCGAACTTCAGCGCCGCCGTGCCGACTACCTCGCTTCCGACGGTCACACTGCCGAAGAGGAACAGTTCGCCGCCGAACGGAATGCCCGGGCGGTCAGGAACGCCGAGGAATATTACCGGACGATGCTCAAGGCCGACGTCCGTTCGTGGAACCTGCGGGACAGCCACATGATGGAGACGCTCGAAGAATTGATGAAGCACCTGAAGAAGCGGAACGGCGAGGCGAAGGTCGTCGTCTGGGCACACAACTCACACGTCGGCGACGCGCGGGCGACCGATATGGGGAGACGGGGAGAATGGAACATCGGACAGCTTGCCCGCGAACGGTTCGGCGACCGGGTGGTTTCGATCGGGATGAGCACATACGAGGGGACGGTGATCGCCGCCTCCGACTGGGACATGCCCCCGATGCGGATGAACCTTCGTTCGGGGCTCGTCGGCAGCTACGAAACGCTTTTCCACGGCGTCGGCATCCCGGCGTTTGTTCTTCCGATGAAAGAAGAGATCGCCGGACACCTCGCCCCGAAACGCCTGCAGCGGGCGGTCGGCGTCGTCTACCGTCCCTACACCGAACGGGCAAGCCACTACTACGAAGCCTCCCTCTCCCGTCAGTTCGACGCGGTGATCCACATCGACCACACCCGCTCGCTGGAACCGCTGGAGAGGATCGCCGAGCACGATCCGGAGGAGCCGCCGGAGGCGTATCCGAGCGGGTTGTAGCGAGAAGAAGAAAGAGAATGCTGAGTACTGATTCCTATCTTTCTCACTCCTCCCCATCCCACAAAAATCCCTTCTCCCCCCTGAACCGCATCTTCCCCGGCACGATGGTCGGGTCGGTGAACGTGTCGGTTCCCGCGCCGAAGTCGATCAGCATGCCGAGCGAGCCGTGTTTGCGGGGGCGGTTGAAGTTTCCTCCGCCGAGACTCGATGTCGTGTCGGTGTGGACGTAGTAGCGGTCGTCGCCGGAGCGGTCCAGCAGCCAGGCGAAGGCGACGTTCAGGGCCGATCCCTGGCTGGCGGTGGAGCCGCGGTAGGAATCGTTCCCCTGAAGATCTTCCAGACACCCGGCCGACCAGTCGTGGGCGTTCCCCTGTTCCAGTCCGTGGTAGGCGTCGTACATGTCGTCCCCCGCATCGTCCAGCAGCGCACCGAACGAAAGATGAATGCCGCTCCCCTGCGAGTACTGTCCGGCGGTATAGCGGTCGGCCCCGGCTCCGTCGTGCAGGATGCCGAAGGCATACCAGTAGCTTCCCCCCTGACTGAAGAAATCCGAGGCGTAGAGATCGTCCCCGGCCATATCGCTCAGCAGACCGATCCCCCCGTCCGTCCCGATCCCGGTCGACCAGGGGCGCATCCCGAACCCGAATCCCTGCGACATCGCGATGTGGGCCCGGTTCGGATAGCGCGAGTCGGGGAAATTCCATCCGGCCCGGTAGGAGTCATTCCCTCCCCGCTCCAGCAACGCTCCGAATCCCTTCGCATAGCCGAACGCCTGCGAGTAGAGTTCCGCGCTGTAGTTGTCGGTCCCTCCACCATCGTAGAGCAGACCGATGCCGAGGAAGGCGGCCCCCTGCGAGGCCCAGCGGGAGGCGTAGATGTCGTCGCCGGAGAAGTCTGCAAGAAGACCGATCCCCCACAATCCGGCCCCCTGCGAGAAGTGATCGGCCCGATAGACGTCATCTCCGGCAACATCGACGAGCATATCGATCGCCCCGATCCCGGCCCCCTGCGACGCCCCCCGGCTGACGTAGAGATCGTTCCCGGTAATGTCCGCGATGAACCGGAACCGACCGACCTTCACCGGAGGAAGATCGTACAGATCATCCCCCCCGAGATCGATAAGGAACGCAAGATCTCCCGTGTAGCGGTTCGGTCCTTTCCCCCCGATCACGCAATACCCGTGCGGCATCCGCCAGCTCAGGATCACCTCCCCCTCCACTCCCGGCACCGGTTCGCTCCCGTCTCTTCTCTCAATCGAATCCAGATGAGCCGCAAAGGAGAGGAGCCAGTTCGTATCGGCCAGAGCGGCAAGATGTTCGGCGGTGTAGACCAGACGGGGGAAGTCGAGCAGATCGGCCCGCCTGAAGAGTTCGGCGATCTCCCCCTCCATCCTGTTCCGCGCCCGGCGTCGTTCCTCCGGATCGGCGATCGTGTCGAATCCCCCCTCCCGGTTGTCGTCCGGGTCGAGCAGCCGCGCAAGTTCCGCCGGAATCGAATCGATGTCCGGTTTTGACGGGGGAGCATAGGATCGTCCGGCGAATCCGTTGATCTCCACCAGATAACGGATCAGGTGGGGGACCGTCTGAGGAACCGTCCCGGGTAATTTCACCAGCGGCTCGTCAAAGGGAGGAATGTCCAGATGGACAGCGGCGGCGCGGATTGCACCGGGGAGTCCCGAGTCCGCCCCGTTCCAGAGATCGTCCACGATCAACCGTCCGTACGCCCCGGTCCGCATCGGATAGTGATGCAGCGCGGTCACGGCGTTCAGTCGCCACGGGTTCGGTCGTCCGGCAAATTTTATCCGGCTCATATCGATGTCGGCGATCCCCCGCATCTGCTTTGCGATCCCCCGGCTCCACTCCAGCAGATCGTTCTCGCGAAGCTTCCGGTAGAGCCAGGAGTTCTCCCGAACCGGACCGAGTCGTTCCGGCATGGTGAAGGGTGTCGGGACCCGTTCATCGGCGAAGAGAGGGACCGGCAGTTCGATCTCCCTTCCGTCGCGCCGGATCGAGAGCCGGGCGATCTCCCCCGGCTGCATCTCCCGGATCACCAGGTTCACGAAGTCCTCACCGTAGTAGTCGGCATCGCCGATCGCCCGACCGTTGATCGCCGTGATCGTGTCGCCGATAAGCACCCCGGCATCGTCCGCCGACCAGTGGGGCATCACGTGCCAGATCACGAACCAGGGGTCGTTCTCCTTCCGTCCGGTAATTCTCGCAACGGAATCTGCGGGAATCGCGTTGAAGTAGATGCCGAGTCGCGGACGAAGCGGCTCCGGCTCTCCCTCCCACTCGAAGGGGAGAAGATCGAAGGTGGAGAGTTCGCGGTCGATCAGTTCGTCGGTCGGCGGGACCGGTGTCTGAGCGGACACAGACATCATATTGATGCAGAGCATCAGAAGCGGCAGGAAGGAAAGGAATGGTTTCATGCCGGAAATTACGGAGACCGGAGGAGATCATGCTCCTCCGCGCCATGTTCTCCGCAGTATGATCCGGCCGTTGCGTTGGCGGCTCAGTCGAGCGGATGATCCCTGAAAAACTCCAGCATCGCCGTCAGCGCATCGCTGTCCGGCCAGCGGAAGTGTTCCTGCAACCCCACCTTTCCGTCACACAACGAACTGGTGGAACATTCATCGGACGTCGTCATCTCGCCGCCGTAGGTCAGGCTGTGGTATTCGAACGGCCAGTTGACGGCCTGAAGCGTATCGATCCACTCCGTGGTTGCGCTACAGGGGACCAGCTTGTCGCACAGGTTGCGCAGAAGGAAGAGGGGAACCTGTCTGGTATATGTCATCGTCACCGGGCAGGGTGTGCGCGTCCAGGGATCGGCCCCGGCATACTGTCCCATCGCGGCCACCATATCGCTCCGCCACGTGCTGTAGAGAACCGTCATGTATGCGCCGTTGCTCCAGCCGAAAACATAGATACGCGACGTGTCGACAAGGCCGGTGCCGACGATGGTGTCGATGAAATGGTCGATCGCCTGCACATCCGGATTCTCATCCGGATTTCTGTACCACTCGTCCCAGTGGAACCCCTCGCCGGTGGCCGGTCCGTCTCCGGAGTAGGGAGTGGCCCGACGTCCTTCGGGGGAGAGGATGATAAATCCGTGGATATCCTTGTTGTCGGACATCTGAAAATCGTTCCGCAGATCGAAGAGGTCCTCTCCATCGCTGTAGAGGCTGGTGGGGTCCCTGAGCGAACCGTGCAGGTAGACGATCATCGGCCACCGGTAGGCGGCCGAGTCGACCTGATCCGGATAGTTGAGACAGGCGTATCGGGTCACATCCCCCTGTTCCCACGTGAGGAGTTCGCCGTCCTGACATTGCACCGGGAGCGTCACGTTGGAAGCGGTTTCCATGGGAGGTGCCCCGTACTCGTCGCAGGACACCACCACCGTATCTTCCAGTTTGTCGTCATCTTCCAGAGGAATGACTTCTTCGGAACATCCGGCAACATAGAGGCTGAAGAATATCAATATCAGAGTAGCGGTCGGAAAAACCTTGCGCAGTCCGTCCTGTTGCATCATCACCTGTCCGCATGTAGAATTGAAGGATATAGCGGGAGAAGCATTCAGACTGAAAGTACGGAGAAAAATCACATCGGGGATGTGACGGATAACCGACTTTGCTCCCGTTGTTTTTTCTTCTCTTCATCCTCTTCTTCCCTATTATTTTACTTGCTTTATATTCCCAAACAGGAATATATTTGCGCCATGGCTCGCGCATCTACAACATCGGACGCTTTCAACGCAATCGCCGAACCGCATCGGCGGGAAATCCTTCAGTTGCTGACCCGGGGAGAGAAATCAGTCAACGACATCGCCCGGTCGCTTCAACTGAAACAACCGCAGACCTCGAAGCATCTGCGGGTTCTCAAGGAGGTCGATCTGGTTCGGGTCCGCGGTTCCGGACAGCAGCGCCTCTACTATCTGAACCCGGAGGGGCTGAAGCCGGTGCATGACTGGATGACGACGTTCGAGCAGTTCTGGAACGAGAGCCTTGATCGACTGGAAGCCTATCTGAAAGAACTTCAACTGAAGGAGAAGAAACATGAGTGAGACTACAAACTCCCTGACGGTCACCACGCCGTCCGATCTGGAAATCGTCGCGACACGCGTCGTCAACGCACCGCGGCACCTGGTCTTTGACGCCTTCACGAATCCCGAACACATTCCCAACTGGATGCTCGGTCCGGAGGGCTGGACCATGCCGGTCTGCGAAATCGACCTCCGTCCGGGAGGAAAATGGCGCATGGTCTGGCGTATGGGAGATGAATCGGAGATGGAGATGACCGGCCGGTATCTGGAGATCGATCCGCCGGAACGCGTCGTCAACACCGAGAACTGGGGTGGAGACTGGCCCGAAATGCAGACGTCCCTTCTGCTGACCGAGCAGGAAGAGGGAAAGACGACGATTATCCAGCGCATGCACTTCCCCTCGAAGGAAGCCAGAGACAAGGCGCTTGAGACCGGCATGACCGAGGGAATGGAGCAAACCTACATCCGGCTCGACGCCCACCTGCAAAACGTCGCAGCGTAGTCCCTCTGATATCCCGTTGATCGTAATGACCGAAGGTGGAGCGGGAGTGCCATACAGGCACTCCCGCTCCATCCGGTTGATCCCCACCGGGCTGAAAAAGATGCGAAGGCGTATATTCCGCCGGACGACATCGATCAGGAAATCCGGACAACCATGCGAACGCATCCAACCCGTATCCTGCTTGCCACGCTCGACGTCTTCGTTGCACTGACCGCAACCGGAGGGGGAATCGCAGCCGCAACCGGTGTTGATCCTCTCCCCTCCGAATGGCTGGAGGGGACACCGTTCCGGAGTTATATGATTCCCGGCATCCTCCTGGCTCTGCTTGTCGGCGGAAGCGCAACGGCTGCATCGGTGATGATGCTGAGGAGATCACACAACGGACCGGCCGCATCCGGCATTGCCGGAATCATCCTGATGGGATGGGTGAGATCCTGTTGCTGAATCAGCCGACAGAACCGACGTGGATCGAGGTCGCCTACTTCGGTACGGGAGGAGCAATGACTCTCCTTGCCGGCCTTTCCGCCAAGCGGAACAGTGAAGTGCAGAGACGAGAACATATCAACAAGACGTGACGATCACAGAAAATGCAATCCAGGCCCGGAGCGCCGCCGAGGCGGTGGCGGATGTACGTTCCGGAGACAGAGTATTTATCGGCAGCGGCGGAGCCACGCCTCTTGCACTGATCCGTGCCCTGACCGACCGGGCGGATGAACTCCGGGATGTCCACATCGTCCACCTGCTGACGATGGGAGAAGCCCCCTACGCGGAACCGGAACTTGCCGACAGCTTCCGTCTTTCGGTCTTCTTCATCAGCGCAAACGTGCGCAAAGCGGTGCAGGAAGGGAGGGCCGACTTCATTCCGGTCTTCCTCTCGGAAGTCCCCGGCCTCTTCGGCGAACGCTGTCCGATCGACTGGGCGTTCGTGCAGCTCAGTCATCCCGACCGTCACGGCTGCTGCACGACCGGCATCTCCACCGATGCGGTGATCGGCGCCCTCCGCAACGCACGACACATCGTCGCCGAGATCAACACGCAGATGCCCCGGACGTTGGGAGATACCACCGTCCACATCGACCGGCTCCACTCCTTCATTGAAGTCGACACTCCACTGCCCGAGCTTCTCCCCCGCGAACCGACCGAAGTAACCGAGCGGATAGGGGCAAACGTTGCGGCGTTGATCCGCGACGGCGACTGTCTGCAGACCGGCATCGGATCGATCCCGAACGAAGTTCTACGGAGGCTGGGGGATCGCCGCGGACTCGGCATTCACACCGAGATGCTTACCGACGGGGTCGTGGACCTGTACGAAACGGGAGCGATCGACGGGAAGCGGAAGAGCGTGCTGCCGGAGAAGATGGTCTGCACGTTCGCCCTCGGAAGCAGGAAGCTCTACGATTTCGTCGACGACAATCCTGCCGTCTCCTTCCACGGCTGCGACTTCACCAACGATCCTTTCGTCATCGCGCAGAACGACAACGTCGTGGCGATCAACAGCGCCATCCAGGTGGACCTGAGCGGACAGGTAGACAGCGACTCGTTCGGCGACACGCTCTACTCCGGTATCGGCGGACAGGTCGACTTCATTCGCGGGGCGGCCCGCAGCAGAGGAGGACGACCGATCATTGTGCTGCCGAGTACCGCCAAGGGGGGAACCGTCAGCCGCATCGTCGCCACGCTCAGTCATGGTGCGGGAGTCGTTACCAGTCGGGGAGACGTACACTACGTGGTGACCGAGTACGGCGTGGCCGATCTCTACGCCAAAGGGATTCACGAACGGGCGCGGGCGTTGATCGACATCTGCCATCCCGACTTCCGGGAGGATCTGATCAGCGAGGCGGAACGGAAAAGACTGCTGAGATAACGGAACAACCTTTTTCGGATGTACATGAATCAACAGATCATCGACCGGCTTCTTGAAGGGGACGTCTCGATCCGGTATCAGACCCACCGTGATCTGCTCGACCGGAACCGTCCCGACCTGCAGCGCAGGATTGCCGGAGAAGGCTGGGGGAAACGCTTTCTGGATTGCCGCAATCCGGACGGTTCGTGGGGACGAAAATTCTATCAGCCGAAATGGACTTCGTCGCACTACACGCTGCTCGATCTGAAGACGCTTGAAGTCGCACCCGATCATCCTTCGATCAGCGAGAGCATCGCCCGGATCGCCGCAGAGGAGAAAGGACCGGACGGCGGAATCAACCCTTCGGGCAACATCGGGCAGAGTGATGTCTGCATCAACGGAATGTTTCTCAACTATGCCTGCTACTTCGGCCTGCCGCAAACCGGACTTCTCTCAATCGTCGACTTTATTCTGAACCAGCAGATGGAGGATGGCGGATTCAACTGCCGGAAGAACCGCTCCGGCGCCCGGCACAGTTCGCTCCACTCCACGCTGTCGGTTCTGGAAGGGATTCTGGAATATGTGCTCAACGGATATGACTACCGGACCGAAGAGCTGGAGAACGCTGCCGCCGGATCGCGCGAGTTCATCCTGCAACATCGTCTGTTCAGATCGGATCGCACCGGAGAGATTATCCATCGCGACTTCCTCCGGCTTTCCTTTCCGCCACGCTGGAAATACAACATCCTCCGGGGTCTGGACTACTTCCGCAAAGCGAGGGTGCCGCATGACGAACGGATGAACGACGCGCTGGAAGTTCTCCGCACAAAACGGCGTCCCGACGGATGGTGGGCTCTGAACGCGGCCCATCCGGGAGAGATTCACTTCATGATGGAGAAGCCGGGAGGACCGAGCCGGTGGAACACGCTGCTGGCATTGCGGGTGCTTCGGACATACGGTGAGTAAGCCCGGAGAAATCCGGAGATCGGGGAATGATCACCTGAGCGTAAAAAAAGAGAGAGCCGTCAACCGACTCTCTCTTCTGACTGAAGTATCTCATTTCTCCGAACAGTTATCCCGACGGCACCGCAGCCTCCCGGGTTCATCCGGTTCTAATCGGTCACATCCGACTGCACCGCCACCCAGCCGTTGATGCCGGCCGCTCCGATGTAAAGGAACTGTCGTGCATGCTGATTGCGGACAATTCTCACGTTGCCGAACGCATCGGTCACCGTCACATTCGCTCCCGTGTTGTTGACCACCCAGACGGTCGTCCCGTCGGCAATGGTCGGCGGAGCGGGCAAGGCAAAGGCACCCGGAGCCGATGCAAGGACAACGGCATCATCAACATCTCCGGCGACAAGATTGCCGTAACTGAAGGCGACCGCACCGTTGGCTACCT
>CBFGQN010000114.1:0-9247 GCA_965650895.1 uncultured Ignavibacteria bacterium
ACCATCAGGTTTTCCGAGGGATTGACCACCGGATGTTTCTCGGAGGCGACCCGCTCTCCGATCTTCATCAACTTTCTTCTCTACGATGTTGTCAGGGACAGCCTTGCACTCCCTGTTGAGGGGGACACAACCTGCAGAAACCCGGATGGATCAACCGCGACCTGGACGAAGATTAAAACAAACGATGAGGGCTGGTTCTCGGACTTCTCCTCTCCATCCGACTGGCTCTTTCTCTCGTATGAATCCGATGTCGATCAGGTCCTGCTTCTGCGAACACGAGGGAACGGCATGACGCTGGTGAACGGCGAACCGCGAACAGGAGATATCTACGACTACGGAACGGTAATCAATCCGGTGAACATCAGGAAAGGGAGGAACGCGGTGTTTCTGATCGGTTCCCGAGGAAGGATGCAGGCAAGCTTGAGCAAACCTCGACTGCCGGTAATGTTTGCGAAGGACGATATGACCCTCCCCTCTCTTATCGTCGGCAAAGGCGAGGAGATGATGGGGGCCGTCCGAATCGTCAACGCGACGGAAGAGTTTCGGCGGGAACTTCGCATTACGTGTACCGTTGCAGGCAAGAGTTTGACCTTCGATCTCCCCCCTCTTCCTCCGCTGATGACAACCAAAGTCGGCTTTCGCATCCCGGCGGTCGTTCCGAAGGAGACCGGAACACAACAGGCGTCGTTAACTCTGGCCCTCTCATCGGGAGTCTTGGTTGACAGTCTGGAGTTCGAGCTTGAGGTCGTGGATTCCACCGATGACAGGAAAGAGACCTTTATCAGCGATATTGACGGAAGTGTCCAGTACTACGCAATCTCCCCTCCCACCGCCACGCTCCCGCATCAGGCACTGATCCTGACGTTGCACGGTGCCTCCGTTGAAGCTATCGGTCAGGCACGAGCCTACTCTGCGAAGGACTGGGCGTTGATCGTTGCCCCGACAAACCGTCGTCCCTTCGGCTTCGACTGGGAAGATTGGGGCCGACTCGACGCCCTCGAAGTGCTGAATCACGTCAAGCGGAAATATCGGCCGGACACCTCCCGCATCTATCTGACGGGACACTCGATGGGGGGACACGGCACCTGGCAACTGGGAGCAACGTTCCCGGACATGTGGGGGGCCATTGCTCCCTCGGCAGGATGGTACAGCTTCTGGTCGTACGGCGGCAAGGAAGATCTTGTGGAGGGATCATGTGCCGAAAGATTGATCGACCGTGCTTCAAACCCGAGCCGGACCCTCTCTCTGTCCCGGAACTACAAACATCACGGCGTCTACATCTTTCACGGAGATGCCGACGAGACCGTCCCGGTGGAGCAGGCAAGGTTCATGCGGGAACACCTCGGGGGCTTCCACCCCGATCTCTGCTACTACGAATATCCCGGCGGCGGGCACTGGTTCGATCAAAGCGTCGACTGGCCCCCTATCTTCGATTACTTCAAGTGGCACTCGATTCCGTCGGCCGATCAGGTGGATCACATTGACTTCACGACGGCCTGCCCCGGTATTTCCTCCAGCTCGCACTGGGTAGAAATTCTTCAGCAGGAGAAGCAACTGGCAATCACCTCGGTCGACATTGTGCGGAACCGGACGGAACGTTCCTTCACCGGGAAGACGGAGAACGTTCGACGTTTCGCCATTGATATCGCCGGGCTCTCGGGGGAAGGAGAGGTCAGCATTGAACTTGACAGCCTGAACCGGCTTGAGATAACGCCCCGTCCCGGACAGAAGCACATTCTCCTTGAACGGGAAGGAACTGTGTGGAGAGAGGGGAGACTCCCGTCTGCGGCGGAAAAATCTCCTGAGAGTTACGGCGGCTTCAAGTACGGCATGGGACACCGCATGATCTTTGTCTACGGCACAAAGGGGACGCCTCTGGAGACCGCGCTGGGATATGCGAAAGCCCGCTACGATGCCGAGACCTGGTGGTACAGGGCAAACGGGTACGTCCCGATACTCCCCGATACGCTCTTCGATCCCGCACTGGAACCGGATCGAAGCGTAGTGATCTACGGCAATGCCGAAACGAACAGCGCATGGGAAGCATTGCTCGGGAAGAGTCCGGTGCGGATTGATCGGGAGAAGGTGATGATCGGAGATCGCACGATCCGGGGAAAGGATCTCGCGCTCAGCCTTCTCCGTCCCCGCCCCGGAAGCAACACCGCCTCGGTCGTCCTGCTGGGAGCAACCGGTGAGGAGGGTTGGCGCACACTCTTCTCCAACCGGTACTTCATTTCCGGAGCCGGCTTCCCCGATCTGTTGCTTGTTTCATCCGAAATGCTCAGGTCCGGAAGTGATGGTGTGAGGGGAGCCGGATTTTTCGGGAACGACTGGAGTCTGGAGAGCGGAGAGTTCTGTATTCGGTAAAGGCCGGCCCGGACCTTCAATGGCGTTTCAAGAGATGTTTCCTGTGAAAGAATAACCACAATCCGCCGCGGCGGACACCAAGAGCACGAAGAATCACCAAGGGGGCTTCTTTCCCTCTGTTATACTTCACGCGTCGGCGCTGTAACGGGGAAATCTTCGGATCGGGACATGTCGATCAATTGCTTCTTCAAGCCGATCAGATGTTCATCGGCCGGATCACCTTCGAACGGATGAATGAGATAATAACGCCCCGGATTATCGAGTACCTTGTGATGCGTATCGTCGACGATCAGAAGGTTCTTCATTCGATAGCCCCGTCTCGTCAATTTGTCGAGAGGCTTGATATAGTGTGACTCTTTGATCAGCAACGGCTCGTCCACTCCCTCCATCTGCCTTCTCACAACTTTCAATCTGCATGCACTTCTGCCCCACACAAACTCCGTTGGTATATCGGGTGGCCAGATCATCCTCACTACCGCGTGCACATATTCATCAGGGGCGGATGACCAGACTGCAAGCGAATAGTCTGAACTGATCGTACTGAGAAGATCGTCGACGTAGGGTCGCTTGTAGACAAACAATGCATCGTGAACACCCGCTTCCTCCATCCCCTCCCGTTGTTCTTCAGTGAGATGCACAAGAGTCTCGTCAAGATCGAAAATGACAAGTCGCCGGGTTGGTTTTCCCATAGTACATCGTACCAACTACTGGCTCCCCACGATTCTCCCCCCACTCCGCACAATCACATCCGATCCGTCCGCCACAAAGGCCGAGACCGGATCGGCCGACAAAAAGGGAGCGAACTCCTCGCCGTAGAGGGAGCTCACATCGCAATCAAATTCCGTCGTGACGGCGTTCCAGACATTCCAGCGGGGATGCTCCACCTGATACTCCACCGTCGATCCGTCCTGCTGCGCGGCATAGCCCCAGTAGTGTTCGGTGATGAAGGATTCGTGGGAATCTTCCGGGGCAAGATACGGGCGACCCTGAACCGTGGCGGCCAGTCGGTTCCATCGCTCGCCGGTCCGCCATTCGTAGGCGACCAGACCATCTGCAGTATCGGTTGGAAGCTGCAACTGGTGGCGGGTCGGGAGGGCGACGTAGTTTTCGTTGTAGATGACGCGGGCCACCCAGGCGATGGCCGCACGGGGGACGATCTCCTTGATGAAGACGACGCCCCGGCGGAGTTCTCCCCCCTCTTCGCGAAGGACGTAGAAGCGAAGGTTGATCTCCTCGAAGTTGATGTGGTAGGGAATCGGCACCCGCTTCACTCTCGTTCGTTTGAAGAGGAAGCCGACCATGCTGACGAGCGCTTTGCCGTTCCAGGTGTCGAGTGTCGTACCGGCGGGAACCCGTGGGAGGAGGATTGCCGGATCGACCTCGTAGTTCTGCATCACGAGATAGTGCCATCCGGCTGTCAGAAATCCCGGTCGGCGATTCGGATTGGTCATGGTGTGGTGCCTTTACTGATTGTTCGGCAGGATAGACCACAGATGACGCGGATCAGACGGATCGGCACAGATCGGATCCGTGTCAATCTGCCCAATCGGTCAAATCTGCGGTCTGTTCCGGTTCTACAGTTCAAGCTGACAAGCTGAGGATGCAGCTACGCCGCATACCCCGCTATCCGGTCCTTCAACTCAAGAATCACGTAGTGAAAAATCACCGAGTGGACGCTCTCGCTGGTACACATATCGTCCAACGGCACATGCACCCCTTCGTCGGCCCGCTCGCGGAGCTTCCCGCCGTCGAAGCCGGTGACCCCGATCGTCTTCATTCCCTTTTCCTTCGCAAAGTCGATCGCCCGCAAAATGTTCGGACTGTTGCCGGAGCCGGAGATCGCCACCAGGAGGTCATCCGGATCGGCAAACGTCCGCAACTGCTGGACGAAGATATTCTCATATCCTTCGTCGTTGCCGAGGGCGGAAATAAACGGAAGATTGTCGGTAAGGGAGAGCGCCCGGAACCGCTTCTCCTGTTCGGGATGAGCCAGCGTCCCCTTGGCCAGATCCTGCGCGAAGTGACTGGCATTTGCGGCCGATCCGCCGTTGCCGATCACGAAGATCGTCCCCCCCCGCTCGAACGCATCGAGCAGCGAATCGATAAATCGATCCACTTCCCCCGAATCGACCGAGGCAACGGCCTTCAGCGTATAATCCGTATACTCTGAAAAGTTCATGAATCCGTACTCAGGCCCCTTTAATCAGACCTTTGTGTCCCCTTTGTGCTCTTTGTGACTTCGTGGTAATCTGTCCGCACAGCCGTATCCGCTGATATCACGCGCCGACTTCCACCCGGCTCATCCTCTTCTCGATCGCCCCGTTATACCACCCGGCCATCTCCGCAACCGTCGTCGCTATCACCGATCCGATACGGAACGTCCCCTTGCTCACCAGACCAAGCTGACGATACGGAACGCCGAACTCTTCTGCAATCCCTTTTATCTTCTCCTCGTTCTCCGGACTGAAGCTGACGACGAC
The DNA here is from genome assembly GCA_965650895.1 of uncultured Ignavibacteria bacterium. Classification (GTDB taxonomy): domain Bacteria; phylum Bacteroidota; class Ignavibacteria; order OLB7; family OLB7; genus JAGWAZ01. The sequence continues at coordinate 4,848 of CBFGQN010000114.1, forward strand.
ACGGGACTGCGATTCGCCGAAGAGGAACGCGATCGGATCCTCTTCCTCCAGTTCCATCTCCAGTCCGAGATTTCCTCCGGCACTGTTGATGCTGCTCTCGGCAAGTGCAATGGCGATCCCCCCCTCGGAAGGATCGTGCGCCGAGGAGATGAGTCCGGAGCGAATTCCTTTCAGGATCGCACCATGCAAATTCTTTTCGGCCAGAAGATCGATCTCCGGCGCATCACCCAGCACTTTCCCGGTCACCAGCGCAAGAAGTTCGCTGCCGCCGAGTTCGGCTCCCGGTGCGCCGAGCAGAGCGACCACATCCCCCTCGTTCCGGAATCCGGCCGGGGTCACATGGTTCAGATCCTCGACAATCCCGAGCATACCGATGGTCGGTGTCGGGAAGACCGCACTCTGCTGCGATTCGTTGTGGAAGGAGACGTTCCCTCCGGTCACCGGCGTATCGAATGCCCGGCAGGCATCCCCCATCCCCCGGATCGCCTCGGCGAACTGCCAGTAGACTTCAGGATTGTAGGGGTTGCCGAAATTCAGACAGTTGGTGATCGCCACCGGCGTCCCTCCGGAACAGACCACGTTCCGCGCCGCCTCGGCAACCGCGATTGCACCACCCCGCCACGGATTCAGGTAGACGTAGCGACTGTTGCAGTCGGTGGCAACGGCCAGTCCTTTCCCGGGCACTTCCTTCAACCGGATAACGGCCGCGTCGGAGTCGAACGACTGTGCCGTATTCGTCCGGACCATCGAATCGTACTGTTCGTAGACCCAGTGTTTGCCGGCGATGTTCGGTGATTCAAGCAACCGGTTGAAGGCGTCCGACGGAGAGATATCGCCGATCAACTGACGGGGATCGACTGCGCGGGTCACTTCGAGATAGGAGGCTTCTTTCTGCTCCCGGATATAGACCGGGGCTCCTCCGCCGAGAACCAGGCTTTCGGCCGGGATGCAGGCAACCCGCTCACCCTTATGGTGAAGCTCGATCATCCCGTCTTCGGTCGTCTCGCCGATCCGGGTGATCGGCACGTCCCACGTCTCACAGATCGCCTCGGCCTGCGGAATATCCTTCTCCTCAAGCACCAGCAGCATCCGTTCCTGCGATTCGCTCAGCATGATCTCGTATGCCGACATATCGGCTTCGCGGAGGGGAACAAGATCGAGATTGACCTTCATGCCGGTCCCCCCTTTCTCACTCATCTCCGATGTCGAGCAACTGATCCCGGCCGCCCCCATATCCTGCATACCGACAACGATACCTGAGGCGATCAGCTCAAGGCTCGCCTCAAGGAGCATCTTCTCGTAGAACGGATCTCCCACCTGCACGGTCGGACGCATATCCTCGGTCTTCTCGTCGAACTCACGCGAAGCAAGAAGCGACGCGCCGTGAATACCGTCCCGTCCGGTCCGCGCCCCCAGAATCATCACGGCCTTGCCCGGAGCCCCGCTCGTCGCCGATGCCGTCCGGTCAGCCTTGACAATGCCGACAGCCATGGCGTTGACCAGCGGGTTGTCCCGGTAACACTCCTCAAAGAAGACCTCACCGCCGACGGTCGGCACACCGAAGGAATTGCCGTAGTCGCCGATCCCCTTGACCACCCCTTCAAACAGGAATTTCGTCCGGTCGTTATCCAACCGACCGAAGCGGAGCGAGTCGAGCGCGGCGATGGGACGGGCTCCCATTGTGAAGATATCCCGAAGGATACCGCCGACGCCGGTGGCCGCCCCCTGATACGGCTCGACCGCCGAGGGATGGTTGTGGCTTTCGATCTTGAAGGCGATCGCGTAGCCGTCGCCGATATCGACAAGCCCGGCGTTCTCCTGTCCGGCCTCCACCAGCAATCGTCCGCCGCTGCGGGGAAGAGTCTTCAACTGCGCAATGGAATTCTTGTAGCTGCAATGCTCGCTCCACATCACCGAGTAGACCCCGAGTTCGGTGTAATTCGGTGCGCGGTTGAGAAGGTGGCAGATCTTCTCATACTCCGCCCCGGTCAACCCCAGGTTCTTCGCGTCTTCAACCGTCGTTGTGCGTGTATCCGGATTCATGAATGCTGTTGTTAGGTATATCGTTGGATCGTAGCGCTTCTCTTTCTCTCTGAGGTCTCTGTTGCTTGGTAGTACTTGGTGGTTTCTTTGTGCCCTTTGTGCCTTTGTGTTTTTCACCACCAAGACATCCGCCGCGGCGGAAGCACGAAGAATCACCAAGTGGTATTCTTCCCCTGCCTTATACTTCACCCGCCGACTCTATACTACCGTCTTCCCTCCCATATCGGGAAGAATCGCGCATCCGCCGCGGCGGACGCAAAGGGTTCAGCCTTCCATTCTCTCCCTGACCTTTTCATCCGTCAGAATCGCCGCAGCGGCCGCCATGCGGAAGAGATCCTCATCGATCTCCTGCTTCGGATCGGCCCAATGCTTCTTCACGTAGCCGGTGGAGAAATCCCCCGAGCGAAAATCCTCATTCTTCAGGACCGAACGGCAGAACGGGATGGTGGTCGCAACGCCGGCAATGTGATAGCGGTCGAGCGCCTCCAGCGTCCGGACAATCGCCTCCTCCCGCGTCTCCCCCCAGCAGATGAGCTTTGCCATCATCGGATCGTAGTAGAGCGAAACTTCCATGCCGGGATAGATCGACGAATCGACCCGGATACGCTCCCCTTCCGGTTCGCTCAGACTGAAAATCCTTCCGATACTCGGCAGGAAATTATCGTAGGAATCCTCGGCACAGATACGGCACTCGATTGCATGGCCCCGCCGCTCTATCTCCGAGGTTTTCACCGGCAGTTCCTCTCCCCGCGCCACCCTGATCTGCAACTCCACCAGGTCCAGCCCGGTCACCATCTCGGTTACCGGATGCTCCACCTGCAAACGGGTGTTGACCTCAAGGAAGTAGTAATTGCCGGAGGAATCGAGCAGGAATTCGAGAGTTCCGGCATTCATGTAGTTCGCCGCCGCCACCAGTTGCTCGGCTCCGGCAAACATCCGGCTTCGCAGATCATCGTCCAGCGCAACCGACGGAGCCTCCTCGATCACTTTCTGATGGCGCCGCTGAATGGAACACTCACGTTCGCCGAGGACAAGAATATTGCCGTGCGTGTCGGCAACGATCTGGATCTCGATATGGCGGGGTTCCTCCACATACTTCTCCACAAAGACCTCGTCGTCGCCGAACGCGGTCATCGCCTCTCCCTGGGCGGCCCGCAGTCCGCTCTCCAGTTCGGAGGCTTCGCGGACAACACGCATTCCCTTTCCTCCCCCTCCGGCGGCGGCCTTCAGCAGGACCGGATAGCCGATCTCCCCGGCCGTCTCCCGTGCCTCCTCCAGCGAGGTCACTCCCGCAGTCGTTCCCGGCATCACCGGTACGCCGGAATCGATCGCCAGACGGCGGGCGTTCGTCTTGCTCCCCAGATGCTCGATAGCCTCGGGAGAAGGCCCCACAAACGTGATGCCGGCATCGCGACATCGGGCGGCAAAGCGGGCGTTCTCGCTCAGGAAGCCGTAGCCCGGATGGACGGCATCGGCTCCGGATTCCTCGATCACGCGGAAGATCGCATCCATGTTCAGATAGGTCTCCCCCGGCGTCAGTCCCGGAAGCCTGTACGCCTCGGTCGCCTCGCGGACGTAGGGGGCCGGCGTGTCGATATCGGAGTAGATCGCCACCGTCTCGATTCCCATCCGCTCGGCGGTTCGGATAATGCGGCGGGCGATCTCGCCCCGGTTTGCTATCAGAAGTTTTTTCATGGTTCCGGTTGTGAGGGGGAGTCCGGTTTGTTCCGGTTTCGTGTATGCTCGAATCTGTACCGGATGATGTTTTTCACCACCAAGTCACTATCCGCCTGCGGCGGACACAAAGAAAGCGCGAAGGGAGCATCATTTCAGTTCGACGATGGTGACGCCGGCTCCCCCTTCGGTCAGTGTGCCGAGTCGGAAGGAGGCGACGCCCGGATGGTCCCGCAGCAGATCGTGCGTCCGCTGGCGGAGCGCACCGGTCCCCTTGCCGTGAATGATCTCCAGCCTGTTCAGTCCTCCGTTGATCGCCGCCGTCAGCGCATGATCGATCTCGACGGCCGCCTCCTCGGCATACATCCCCCGAAGATCGACCCGCGTACTCGCCTCGTTTGCGTTGACCACCGCGGTGCGGGCCACACGCTCGGTCTTCCGCTGCTCCGACCGTGACACTTTCTCCAGTTCGGAGATATGCGAACGCATCCGAAGCGGTCCGAACTGCACGACGACGTTCCCCTCTTCATCGGCCTCGATCATCACCTCGCCGACTTCGGTCCCCTCCTTCAACCTGACCGCATCTCCTTTGTGGAATCCGTCCTCCACCTGCCGCTTCTCCCGCTCCTCGGCGCGCGGATCGGGGGCGATGCCGACGAAGCGGTCGCGCTTCATCTTCGCGA